>CAMWOK010000001.1 GCA_947175845.1 uncultured Lachnospiraceae bacterium
CTGCGGCACCTGCAGCTGTTATGGAGACCTGTGCAATGGCTGCAGAGCCTGTGAGGGCATTGTTTTTAATTATACTGAGTGGTGTGCGATCTACACCTGTGTGGCGCATGAGAAAAATCTGAAAAACTGTGGCGCGTGCAAGGCCCTGCCGTGCGATAAATGGCGGGCGATGCGCGATCCCAAGTTTTCGGACGAGGCGTTTGAGCAAAATATCGCCGGCCGTGTGAAGACGCTGCAGGAATTGGGCTGACAAAAAATTGTGAAGATTTGATGTTGAAAAATGTGTCGAATCCGTTATAATGTAAGTGTTAACAGTTACAATACTTTCATTATAACGGAGGACTCATGGAATGGGAAATGTGAAACGGATCTACGTTGAGAAAAAGGAAGCCTTTGCTGTGAAGGCAAGGGAACTTGAGGAGGAATTAAAGGGCTATCTGGGTATTACCGGATTGAAAAAGGTCAGAATTTTCATCCGCTACGATGTGGAGAATATTTCGGATGCCACATTTGAGAAGGCTTGCAGCTGTGTATTTTCAGAGCCCCCTGTTGATGATCTGTACATGGAAACCATTGAGATGCCGGCCGGCTCCCGCTGCTTTTCTGTGGAGTTTCTGCCGGGGCAGTTTGATCAGCGCGCGGACTCGGCAGTGCAGTGCGTACAGTTTTTGAAGGAGGACGAGGAGCCCGTCATCAAGACCGCTGTCACCTATCTGCTGATCGGGACGATCTCTGACAATGAGTTTGACAAGATCAAAAATTACTGCATCAATCCGGTCGATTCGCGGGAGACAGGACTTGAAAAGCCCCAGACGCTGGTGCAGACTTTTGACGAGCCGGCGGATGTGGCAGGCTTTGACGGATTTGTATCCATGGACGAGGATGCGCTGCAGGAGCTGTACGATTCGCTCGGACTCGCCATGACGTTCAAGGATTTTTTGCATATACAGAACTATTTTCAGAACGAGGAACACCGCGATCCGACGGTGACGGAAATCCGGGTGCTTGACACCTACTGGTCTGATCACTGCCGCCACACGACGTTCTCGACGGAACTCAGGGACATTGCGTTTGAGGAGGGCTATTACACGGAGCCGATCCGGACGACGTATGAAAAATATCTTGCCGTCAGGGAGGAAGTCTTTGCGGGCAGCAAAAAGGACAAGTACGTCTGCCTGATGGACCTTGCGCTCATGGCGATGCGAAAACTGAAAAAGGACGGTAAGCTGGAGGACATGGAAAAATCGGATGAGATCAATGCATGTTCGATTGTTGTGCCTGTGGAAATTGACAAGGAGGACGGCAAGGGTGTCGTCACGGAGGAGTGGCTTGTGAATTTCAAGAATGAGACACACAACCATCCGACAGAGATCGAGCCGTTTGGCGGTGCTGCGACCTGCCTTGGCGGTGCGATCCGCGATCCCCTCTCTGGGCGTACATATGTTTATCAGGCGATGCGTGTGACCGGGGCAGCTGACCCGACGACTCCCGTGGAGAACACTATGCGGGGCAAGCTTTCCCAGAAAAAGCTGGTGCGTGGGGCTGCGAGCGGATATTCGTCTTATGGCAACCAGATAGGACTTGCGACGGGACTTGTGAAGGAAGTGTATCACCCGAATTATGTCGCCAAGAGAATGGAGATCGGCGCGGTGATAGCTGCGGCGCCGAGAGCAGATGTCATCCGCGAAACATCCGATCCGGGGGATATCATCATCCTGCTCGGCGGGCGCACGGGGCGCGACGGCTGCGGCGGAGCGACAGGTTCCTCCAAGGTGCACACGACCGCGTCGCTGACGACGTGCGGCGCGGAGGTTCAGAAGGGGAATGCGCCGACGGAGCGCAAGCTGCAGCGCCTGTTCCGCAGGCCGGAGGTCAGCAGACTCATCAAGAAGTGCAACGATTTTGGTGCGGGCGGCGTGTCCGTGGCGATCGGAGAGCTCGCGGACGGGCTTGTCGTGGACATGGACAAAGTGCCGAAAAAGTATGCGGGACTCGACGGGACGGAGCTTGCCATCTCAGAGTCGCAGGAGCGGATGGCAGTCGTCGTGGACCCGAAAAATGCGGATCCGTTTCTCGCATACGCCGCGGAGGAGAATCTTGAGGCTGTGAAAGTGGCGACCGTCACAGAGGAGCCGAGGCTTGCGCTGATGTGGAGGGGCAAAAAAGTTGTGGATATCGCGCGCGCGTTCCTCGACACGAACGGTGCGCACCAGGAGACAGGCGTCTTTGTGGACACTCCGGTGGAGGAGGACAACTATTTTCACAAAACAGCTGTCAAAAAGGTGGCAGAGGCGCTGGAACAGGGGGATGTGAAGGGCGCTGTGCTCGCCACGCTGGGCGATCTCAATGTGTGTTCCCAGAAAGGACTCGTGGAAATGTTTGACGCGTCCATCGGTGCGGGCAGTGTGTTTATGCCCTACGGCGGCAAGTACCAGCTTACGGAGACACAGGCGATGGTCGCAAAACTTCCGGTATTGAAGGGAAAGACAGATGTTGTGACGATGATGGCGCACGGCTTTGACCCCTATCTGTCGAGCTGGAGTCCATACCACGGGGCAGTGTACGCAGTGACGGAATCCATGGCAAAGATTGTGGCAGCAGGCGGGGACTACAGGAAGATCCGCTTTACCTTCCAGGAGTATTTCCGGCGCATGGCGGAGGATCCCGCGCGCTGGAGTCAGCCGTTTGCGGCATTGCTGGGCGCATACGACGCGCAGATGGGATACGGACTGCCCTCTATCGGCGGCAAAGACTCCATGTCCGGCACCTTTAACAAGATTGACGTTCCGCCCACACTTGTCTCGTTCGCTGTGGATGTCGCGAAGAAGCAGGATATCATCACGCCGGAACTGAAGCGGGCCGGGGATAAGCTTGTCGTGTTCGATCTGCCTAAGGATGCATATGATCTGCCCGATTATGAGAAGGTTATGGCGCTCTACAGCGGCATTGCAAAGTTGATCGCCGACCGGGTGATCGTGGCAGCCTACGCGCTTGACTCCAAAGGGATTGTGGCATCGGCGGCGAAGATGGCATTCGGAAACAAGATGGGCGTGAAGTTTGAGGACACCCTGGAGACAGAGGCGCTCTTTGCAAACGGGCTGGGCGGTATTCTTGCGGAGGTTTCTGCCGAGCGGCTTTGCGCGTTGTCAGAGAGCGGCCTGGCGTACCGGACAGCGGGTACAGTGTGCGTGGAGAACGAAGGATTTGCGTATCGGGATACAGTGATATCCATGGAGGAAGCGCTGAGAGCCTGGACGTCCAGACTTGAGAAGGTGTTCCCGACAAAGGCTGTCAGGGGAACGGACGAGATTGAGACGAAACTCTATGAGACAAAGGACATCTATGTGTGCAAAAACAAGGTGGCAAAGCCGACGGTGTTCATACCGGTGTTCCCGGGCACAAACTGCGAGTATGACTCGACAATCGCGTTCGAGCGCGCAGGCGCGAACGTTGTGACGAAGGTCTTTCGCAACCTGTCAGCGGAGGATATCCGGGATTCCGTCGACGCGTTTGCGCGGGCGATAGACCAGGCCCAGATCATTATGTTCCCGGGCGGATTCTCTGCTGGTGACGAGCCGGACGGAAGCGCGAAGTTCTTCGCGACGGCATTTCAGAACGCAAAGCTCAAGGAGGCTGTGGGCAGGCTTCTGAATGAGCGGGATGGACTGGCGCTGGGAATCTGCAACGGATTCCAGGCGATGATCAAGCTTGGACTCGTACCTTACGGTGAGATTGCAGGGCAGAAGGAGGACTCACCGACCCTGACGTTCAACACCATCAACCGCCATATTTCCAGGATGGTGTACACAAAAGTGGTCACAAACAAGTCACCGTGGCTGCAGCTTTCTGAGCTTGGCAGAACCTATGTGACACCGGCTTCCCACGGTGAGGGAAGATTTGTTGCGCCGAAGGAGTGGATTGACAGGCTTTTTGCCAACGGGCAGGTTGCGACGCAGTATGCGGATCATGACGGGAAACTTTCCATGGATGAAGAGTGGAATGTGAACGGTTCCTATGCGGCAATCGAAGGTATCACCTCCCCCGACGGAAGGTGCCTTGGCAAGATGGCGCACGTGGAGCGCCGCGGCGATGCTGTTGCCATGAACATTTACGGGGAGCAGGATCTCAAAATTTTCGAGGCCGGCGTGCAGTATTTCAAGTAAAAGAGATGACAAAAATAAGAGCTTTCGGCACGGTACTGTGTCGAAGCTCTTATTTTTGTGCGGTTCTGATTTAGTTTTTCAGCGAGAACTGTCCAATCAGCCCGTTGAGGATGGTTGCCTGTGCGGATAACTCCTGGCTCGTCGCAGACGCCTCCTGCGCGGTTGCGGCGTTGCTCTGCACAACCTCTGAAATCTGGTTGATGCCCTTCTCAGCCTGCCGCATGGCCTCTGTCTGGTCGTCCACCATCGTCTTGAGATTCTGGGAGAAGTCGGCAATCTGCTTGATGCCGTCCACCACAGAGCCGATCGCGGTCGCGGCATTTTCTGCTGCGCGGTTTCCCTCTGTGACTTCGCGGATGGACCCTTCGATCAGTTCTCTGGTATCGACGGCAGCCTTTGCGCTCTGGTTTGCCAGCACGCGGATCTGGTCTGCAACAACGGCAAAACCACGTCCGGATTCCCCTGCTCTTGCGGCCTCGATGGAGGCATTGAGCGACAGGAGATTGGTCTGGGATGCGATGGACTCAATCTCGGAGATAATATCGCCGATTCTGTTGGAAGCGGTGTTGATACGCTCCATGGCCGCCATCATGGAGTTCATCTCCTCGCGGCTGTTGTCGGCCTGGTCTGCGTAGTGTTTTGCCTTCACGTAAGACTCGTCCGCGCTCTGTGCACTCTTTTCCATGGTTGCAGTAATGTTGGAGATTGTGGCATGCAGTTCCATGACTGCGTTGGTCTGCTCTGTGGCGCCCTCCGCAAGCACCTGTGATGCGTCGGCAAGGTCGCCGGACCCGGAGGATACCTGGTTGGAGACTTCTCCGATGGAGGTAAGGGTCTCCACCATCTGATCGCGCAGTCCGTGCATGGATTCATAGAGTTTCTGGAAATCCCCGGTATATTTTTCGGAATAGCTGGATTTGACTGCGTAGTTTCCGCCTGCCATGTGTCCCAGCACTTCACTGATATCGTGGATGATGATGTTCAGGTTGTTTGCCATCTCGGAGGCATCCTTTTCCATATATTCCACTTCATCCCCGGTCTCAACCAGCGGGAACGGAGAGGAGAGATCTCCTGCGGAAAAGGTTTTGAGGCGCTGTCCGAGTTTTCCCAGAGGGGATGCGATGCCCTTTGCGATCTGTTTTCCAATCTTGGTCGACAGCACCATGGCGATGGCGATGATCGCAATGATTGCGATTGCAAGTACAATGCCGGCAAGGTTCAGGATTGTGGAAAGCTTGTTACCCTCGATCACCTTCACATTCAGGAGGGATTCGAGCTTGGTGTAAATGCTGTTGTAGGCGGGAGCGAGATCATCGAGTGCGATATCCTGCGCCTGTATACAGAGTTCCCGGTTTGTTGTGGCTCCGAGCGCCATGATCTGGTCATCAAGCTTCCAGTACGCATCGAGCTCGCTGCAGATCGCATCGTAGGTTGCCCGGCCGTCCTCTGAAACGATCGTTTTTTCAATTTCAGCAAAGTATTCTGTAAAAAGAATCCGGTTCTGTTTGTGCTGCTCGACTACTGTGGCAATCGCATCTGCATTGTCGTATCCTATCGCTGCCCGGAGCGACGAGCGCGCATCTGCAAATTCAAACAGTGCCTTTCCGATATCGCCCTGTGCAAAACCGTAATTGTGTAGAGCATATGAATATCTGTTAGAGATGATCACCAAGGCAATCAGACCCAGAATGGCCACTGCTGCCGGGATGGATGCTACCTTGAAAAAAGAATTGGTAAGCTTTTTCTCGATGCTTGCTTGTTCGTTCATTGTAATATGTTCCCCCTTCTTCGTGCGTTGTAGTTCTTTTGTTGGTAAATTTTACTTGTGCATATCACATTTTATTATATCTTATTTAGGGAAATATGCAAGGTTAAAACTGGCTAAAAAATACGAAACATTAGCATAATTTACAAAATTACAAAAGAAAAATCAAGGATTGTGCAAAACGCAGGTGTCATGTATAATATAGGGAATGGAAAAATACATGGCGGACATAAATCGGGGGGAAGTATGAAGATACGGTCAAAGTTTATCGGAAACAGGGATTTTTACAGGATGGTGCTGATGATAGCAGTGCCGATCATGATACAGAACGGAATCACCAACTTTGTCAGCCTGCTCGACAATATTATGATCGGGCAGGTCGGAACGGAGCAGATGTCGGGGGTGGCGATCGTCAACCAGCTGATTTTTGTCTACAATCTGTGCATTTTTGGCGGTGTGTCCGGGGCGGGCATCTTTACAGCGCAGTATTTCGGGCAGGGGAATCATGAGGGCGTGCGCCAGACGATGCGCTTTAAGCTGTGGATGGTCGCGGTTATCACAGCGTTGACAGCTGCTCTGTTCCTGGGATTCGGCACGAACCTGATAAGCGCCTACCTGAAGGGGGAAGGTTCTGCAACGAGCATCGCGCAGACGCTGTCCCACGGGGAACGCTACCTCAGGATTATGTTGATCGGCCTTCCGGCGTTTGCACTGGTACAGATCTACTCGAGTACACTGCGCGAGTGCGGGCAGACACTCCTGCCCATGAAAGCGGGAATAGCGGCTGTTATTGTAAATCTGGTGTTCAATTACATCCTGATTTATGGTAAGTTTGGCGCGCCGGCTCTCGGCGTGAGCGGTGCGGCGATCGCGACGGTTCTTTCGCGCTATGTCGAGATGCTGATCACGGTGGCTGGTGTCCATCGAAAATGCCGTGGGGAAAACGCGGCGTACGCGTTTGTATCCGGGCTGTACCGCACGCTGAAAGTGCCGCGGGAACTGATGTTTAAGATTATTAAGAAGGGGAGCCCGCTCCTGTTCAACGAGACGCTGTGGGCGGCGGGAATGGCGATGCTCACGCAGTGCTATTCCGTGCGCGGCCTGAATGTGGTCGCAGGACTCAATGTGTCCAATACCATAAACAATGTGTTCAACATTGTGTTTATCGCGCTGGGGGATTCGGTTGCCATCATTGTAGGGCAGCTTCTGGGAGCCGGAAAGATGCGGGAAGCGAGGGATACAGACAACAAACTGATTGCTTTTTCTGTGATGTGCTGCACCGGGGTGGCGTTTGTCATGTTTCTCATGGCGCCGCTGTTTCCGCAGCTGTACAGGATCAGCGACGAGGCGCGCCTGCTTGCAGGGCAGTTTATTATGGCCACTGCCATCTTCATGCCGCAGAACGCGTTCCTGCACGCGGCGTACTTCACACTGCGATCCGGCGGAAAGACAATCATCACATTTTTGTTTGACAGCGTGTTTATCTGGTGTGTGAGCGTTGTGATCGCGTTCACACTCAGCCGATATACGGGGCTGCCCGTCATCGCAGTGTACGCGATGGTGCAGCTCGGGGACATCATTAAGTGCATTATCGGTTTTATACTGGTCAGAAAGGGTGTGTGGCTGCAAAATATTGTGGCATAAAAAAATGAGCGCATTTACGCGCTCATTTTTTTATTTCGCTGCCAGAAAGTCATACTGTGACATAAACAGATTATAGTACTCACCCTTCTGCGCAAGCAGTTCATCGTGCGTGCCTGCTTCGAGGATGTTTCCCTTGTCGACGTACATGATGCAGCTCGCATTCTTGATGGTCGAGAGCCGGTGGGCGATGATGAAGGATGTACGTCCCTCGAGCAGCCTGTTGAGGCCCTTCTGGAGCAGGATTTCGGTTTCGGTGTCAATGCTTGAGGTCGCCTCGTCGAGGATCAGGATTGCCGGGTTTTCGAGCAGCGCCCGCGCGAAGCTGATGAGCTGCCGCTGACCGGCAGAGAGCCGGCTTCCGCGCTCGTTGACCTGTGTCTGATAACCGTTTTCCATCTCCATGATAAAATCGTGGGCACACACGGTCTTGGCGGCGTTGATCACCTCCTCGTCGGTGGCGGTCAGATTTCCATAACGAATGTTATCCATAATGGTTCCCGAGAAGATGAAGCTGTCCTGCATCATGATTCCCATCTGGCTGCGCAGTGACTTTAAGGTCACATGGGAGATGTCGGTGCCGTCAATCAGTATTTTGCCGGAATCCACATTGTAGAAACGGCTGATAAGATTTACAATAGTCGACTTTCCGGCGCCTGTAGGGCCAACGATGGCATAAGTGTCGCCGGGGGCTGCCGTGAAGTTTACCTTGTTCAGAATCTGCACATTGTCCTCGTAGCTGAAGCAGACATCCTGAAACTCCACCCGCCCGTCGATCGGCGGCATGGGCACCGCGTCCGCGGCGTCCTTCACATTGACCGGCTCATCGATCGTCTCAAAAATGCGCTCCAGGTACGCGATGGCTGTGAGCAGCGCGTTGTAGAAGGAAGCGAGCGTGTTGATCGGCTCCCAGAATCTCGAGATATATGAGGTGAACGCAATCAGGATGCCGACGGTCACACCGTAGATCTCCCCGGAGATCCAGCCAATTCCTATCACATAGATAAACGCCGTCGTGACGGTCGAGATGGAGTCAATGCAGGGCCACATGATAAAGTTGTATTTGACGGCACGCATCCAGGCACTCCGGTAGCTGTCGCTCAGGTGGTTAAAGATCGAGGTGTTCTCGCGCTCGCGCACGAACGACTGCGTGACGCGGATGCCGTTGATGCTCTCCGCGATGTAGGCGGTGAGGTTGGACTGCTTGTTGCTCTGGATCTGCCACGCGCGCCGCTGGCGCCGCTTCACGAACACGATGACAGCAAAGAGCACAGGCAGTCCGCACAGGCAGATCAGCGTGAGCCGCACATGCAGCAGGAGCATAAAAATCAGGATAAATATTAAATTGCACATGTCTGTTATCGTGTTGATGATACCGTTGGAGAGCAGGTCACTCAAACTGTTCACATAGTTGACCACGCGCACCTGTATCTTTCCGTGCGGGCGGTCGTCGTAGTAGGAGAACGGCAGCTCCTGCAGATGGCAGAAGATATCGGATCGCAGCTGGTGCACAATCGCCTGGCCGATGCGGCTGGTGATGCGTATCTTTAAGCGGATGCAGACGCAGGTATACAATACAATAACAAGTGATATCAAAGTGATCACAACAATCGACCGAACGTCTTTTGCCGGAATGCAGGTGTCCATGATCTCGCTGATAAACATCGGGAAGAGCATGGTCAGCGCGGAGGAGGACAGCATCAGAAACAGTGCAAACGCAAGCTGGGCGCGGTAGGGCCTGACATACTCAAACACGCGCTTGAGCTGGCTCAGGTCAAATTTGTCCTCCATCACTTCATCAATGTCATATTTATTTCGTGCCATGTTTTCCACCTCCTTGATTGGACTGGTTAATCTCATCGACATACTTTTCAAACTCACCGTACTGGTGATGGAACACGGTTGCATAATAGCCGTTATTTTTGAGGAGTTCATCGTGTGTCCCCTGCTCGACAATCCGTCCGTCGTTTAACACCAGTATCAGGTCCGCATCCTTGATGGACGAGATGCGGTATGCGACGATAAAGATCGTGCAGGCGTGGTCGATATTGTTCAGCTGCTGCTGGATATAACTCTCCGTCTCCATGTCGACAGCGGAGGTCGTGTCGTCGAGTATCAATATGGAAGGCTCTTTCAGGAGTGCTCTTGCCAGCGAGATGCGTTGCTTTTGTCCGCCCGACAGCCCCACGCCGCGCTCGCCGACGATCGTGTCGTAGCCGTCGGGCATCGCGCGGATAAAGCTGTCGGCGTCTGCCATGACTGCAGCTTTCTGCACTTCCTCGAAAGGGCAGTCGGGTCTGCTGTAAGCGATGTTTCCCTCCACGGTGTCCGAGAAGAGAAAGACGTCCTGCATCGCCATGCCGATGTTCTGGCGGAGATTGTAGAGATCCAGATCTTTGACATTTCTGCCGTCCACTAGCACCTCGCCGTCCGTGACATCGTAGAAGCGGCAGAGCAGGTTCATGATGGTGGATTTACCGGATCCGGTTGAGCCGAGGATTCCGACTGTCTGGCCGCTCTTTACCCGGAAGCTGACATTGTGGATAATATCCTCGTCGTCAGCGCTGTAGGACACATTTCGAAACTCGACATTGCCCTGGAGTTTTTTGCAGGGGATCGGTCTGGCCGGGTGCTTTACGTTGGGTTCCTCGCTGTACGTCGCATAGATTTTTTCAACCGAGGTCGTGAAGCGCTGGATATCGTTGATACGCCAGCCAATCTGGCGCAGCGGGTTCATGAGCATCCAGAGATAACCGTTGATTGTGACGTAGTTTCCGAGCGTCATACTGCCTTGAATTACCATGATACTGCCGACGAGCATCAGGATGACAGTGAGCATGTTTGACAGAAATTCAAACAGCGGCACATACTTTGTCCAGATTTCTGCCGCGGCGAGTTCTGCGTCCCTGTATCCGTCATTTTCCTTATTAAATTTTCCAATCTCGTAATCCTCCTTGGAGAACGCCTTGACCACACGGTTTCCGCTGACGTTTTCCTGCACGAAGGTGTTGAGCGAGGAGAACTGCTCGCGGATGCGCTGAAAGCGCGGTCTGCCGTTTTTGCTCTGGCTCAGCGTCACGAGCAGCGCGAAGGGAAGCACCGCGCACATGCACAGTGCGAGCTTCCAGCTGACCGTGAAGATCATGATCAGAGAAAAGGCGAACAGGAAAACATTTTCATACACCTGATAAATAACAAATGATATGAAATGCCGGATGGCGTCCATGTCTCCGGTCTGCCGGCTGAGGAGGTCTCCGGTCCGCTTCTTGTTATAGAAGTTAAAGTCCTCCTGCAGCAGTTTGCGGTAAACGGTGTCGCGCATGGTGTACAGCACGTCCTGCGAGCAGGTTTCAAAGATAACCTGAGACCAGTAGCGCATCGTGCCGCGCAGTACCGTGATGATGACGAGCAGCGCGATCAGCCCCGGGAGCAGGGC
The DNA here is from genome assembly GCA_947175845.1 of uncultured Lachnospiraceae bacterium. Classification (GTDB taxonomy): domain Bacteria; phylum Bacillota; class Clostridia; order Lachnospirales; family Lachnospiraceae; genus COE1. The sequence goes on from CAMWOK010000001.1 coordinate 11,006, forward strand.
ATAGTTTCCTGCCGTGATGACGTCGTCCACGATGGAACCGGAGACGATCGGTTTCACAATGGCGAGGACGGAGATTACCGTCACCAGCACAAGCCCCAGCGCCATGCTTTTGTTGTGCTTTCTTAGAAAAGAGTAGAACCATTTCATGGCAGTCATTGTTATGTACCTCACTTTTCCTTGGTTTTGTGTGCGCGGGCGCAGTGTGTACGCGCCCCGTGCACGGGCAGATTGGTTCTGTCCGGTTTTATGGCTGTCCATACAGTATAGTCTAAAAACTTGTAAAAAGGAAGCCAAAAAGTGTTACATTTTAATGCAATAATTGGCTATTTCTCTTCATAAAAAAGCAGAGCCGGATATTGTTACAGATTTGCATATTGCAGCACAAAAAAGAAAAAACTTTAGATGAAAAGTGTATAAAAAACAAAAATCTGGAGAGAATCAACTGTATAAAGTTTACAAAGAAAACAGAGATTGTATACAGCAAAGAAAAACCCGGCCTTGAAAACGACGAAAAGCGCCGGGAACCGACAAAACAGCTTTACTTTGAACATATTGTATACTATAATGTGCAGAACAGAAGTTGTAAAAGCCGTAAAGGTTCTGTTGTATGTGCGTCAAGATTGATGTTTATGTGCAGAAAGGATGTTGTTATTTATGAGAGAACGCAAAATTAAAATGACACCCGCAGAAGTTCAGAAGTTTGTCACCGAGGCATCCAAGTGTGACTTTGACATTGATATTTCTTACAATCGCTACACAGTCGATGCCAAGTCAATCCTCGGTGTGATGGGATTGGATTTCCGGTCAGTCCTCACGCTGCAGTACGCAGGGGACAACGACGAGTTCGAGCGCTATGTGAGCGGACTTTCCATCGCGTAACAAGGTGCAGACAGGGAACAATCTGATTGACTCTCTCCAGATGATGGGTTAAACTGTCATTTAGAGAGAGTTTTTCATACAGAGGGGAGAATCATGGAGATACGCGTATCGGTCCGGCAGCTTGTGGAGTTTATACTGCGCGGGGGCAGCATTGACAACCGAAGATCAGGAGGGTCGGACACTGCGATGCAGGAGGGAAGCCGCATCCACAGGATGATACAGCGGCGCATGGGCAGCGAGTACCACGCGGAGATCGGCCTGCAGTATACATGGAGCACGCCGGAATATGATATTATAATAGAAGGAAGAGCCGACGGAATCATCGATTATCACTGGGGCGAACACAACAAGACGAATGTTGTTGACGAGAGGGAATCCCTTCCGGCGCCTGCGCGGGAGGAGCAGGTTATCATCGACGAGATCAAGGGTACTTACAGGGAGCTTAGGCGTATCACAGCGCCTGTGGGTGTCCATCTTGCGCAGGCGAAATGTTACGCGTTTATGTACGCGCAGGAGAATCATATCGAACAGATTCAGGTGCGCATGACCTACTGTCACATCGAGACGGAGGAACTGAAATATTTTCATGAGGACTACACATTTTCGGAGCTGCAGCTATGGTTTGACGAACTGATGCAGGAGTACAGGAAGTGGGCGGATTTCCAGTTTACCTGGAATGCGGCCCGCACTGCGTCGATCCGCCAGCTCGTTTTTCCGTTTTCTTACCGCGAGGGACAGAAAGAGCTTGTCACATATGTCTATCAGACAATCTATCACAGAAGAAAACTGTTTCTCGAGGCGCCGACAGGCGTCGGAAAGACGATCTCCACAGTGTTTCCAGCGGTGAAAGCCATGGGGGAGGGCATGGCGGAGAAGCTCTTTTATCTCACGGCAAAGACCATCACCCGGACTGTGGCGCAGGAATGTTTTGGACTGCTGCAGCAAAGCGGGCTTCACATGAAGACGATCGCGCTGACCGCGAAGGACAAGATCTGCTTTATGAAAAGCGAGGGGGCTGCGGAGGAGGAGACGCTCGAGAGACAGGCGGAGGCGGAGTGCAATCCGGAGGCATGCCCGTATGCAGACGGTCATTTTGACCGCATCAACGATGCCATGTACGATCTGCTGATCCACGAGGATCACTTTACGCGGGAGTCGCTGCAGGCGTATGCGATGCGCCATCGGGTGTGTCCCTTTGAGCTCAGTCTTGACATGAGCCTGTTCTCGGATGCCATCATCTGCGACTACAACTATGTGTTTGATCCGAGAGTGTATCTCAAACGCTTTTTTGCCGACGGCGTTGGTAAGCGGGATTATGTGTTTTTGATTGATGAGACGCACAACCTTCTAGACAGGGGGCGGGAGATGTACAGTGCATCGCTGTTCAAGAACGATTTCCTGCACGCGAAGCGCCTGATCAGGGATGCTGCCCCGAAGATCGCAAAGCATCTTGACAAATGCAACCGGGAACTGCTTGTCATGAAGAGGGCGTGCGAGGGCTGCCGGGTGGATGAGGGCATTGACGGGTTTGTGTTGGAATTAAACCGTCTGTACGGAGTGATGGACGATTTTCTCGACGAGCACGACACGTTCCCTGGCAGGAGAGAACTGCTGGAATTTTATTTTGAGATCACGCATTTCCTCAACATATATGAGCTGATGGATGACAGTTATGTGGTTTACAGCCAGCTGATGGATGACGGTGATTTTATGCTGAAACTGCTGTGTGTCAACCCGGCACAAAACCTGCGGCAGTGTATGCAGAAGGGGCGCAGTGCGATTCTGTTCTCGGCGACGCTGCTGCCGGTACAATATTATAAGAAGCTTCTCGGCGGCGAGCCAAAGGACTATGAGGTCTATGCCAAATCCACCTTCGACGAGGCAAAGAAAGCGCTGCTGATCGCAAACGACGTCACAAGCAAATATGCCCGAAGGGGTGATGAGGAATTTCGGCGCATCGCGCGCTACATATATGAGGTGGTGTGCCAGCGGCATGGAAATTACATGGTATTCCTGCCGTCCCATCTTTTTCTGGAACAGGTCTACGACTGGTTTATGCAGGAGTACTATGACCAGAATGTCATGGAGTGCATCGTGCAGGAAGATCACATGAGCGAGGCAATGCGGGAAGAATTTCTGATGCGTTTTCAGGGAAATGCGGACAGGGAGCCTGATTGTGCGCTCGGGGGAGCGGACGGGACGATTCTGATCGGATTCTGTGTGATGGGGGGAATTTTCTCTGAAGGAATTGACTTGAAGCGCGACAGCCTGATCGGTGCGCTGATCGTGGGGACAGGCATTCCACAGGTGGGCTGTGAGCGGGAGCTGCTCAGAAAGTACTTTGATGCGCGTGGGGAGAACGGGTTTGACTACGCGTACCGGTATCCGGGAATGAACAAGGTGCTGCAGTCTGCAGGCCGCGTGATCCGGACGGTGGAGGACATCGGGGTGGTGGCGCTGCTCGACGAGCGTTTCTTAGAGCCGCAGTACAGGCGTATGTTCCCGCGGGAATGGAGCCAGTATGAGATTGTGGATGTGTCAGGAATCGGGAGAAAAGTGGAAAAGTTCTGGAATGAGTGGCTGTAGGACTGTACAGACAGACACAGATCTGCTATACTGTCTGGGGCATAGTGTTATGAAAAAGTGGAAGGTAGAGCGAAATATAAAATTTCACCATCGAGATTAGTACGCCTGCAAAAGCAGGCAGATTGGAGTTAGAATGAAAATTGCAGTGTCGGGAATTGGATATGTAGGACTTTCAAATGCGATATTGTTGGCGCAGAACAATGAAGTGACAGCTGTGGATGTGGTTCCCGAGAAGGTGGAGCTGATCAACAGCAAAAAGTCGCCCATCATTGACAAGGAGATTGAGGAGTATCTAAAGACAAAGGATTTGAAGCTGCGGGCTACGACGGACGGCGCCGAGGCATATAAGGATGCGGAGTATGTTGTCATCGCGACGCCGACCAACTATGACCCAGACAAGAACTATTTTGACACAAGTTCCATAGAGACCGTCATAGAGCTGGTGCTCAAAGTCAACAAAGATGCGGTCATGATCATCAAATCGACTGTTCCGGTCGGATATACAAGGGCGGTGCGGGAGCGGTTTGGTGTCGACAACATTATCTTCTCACCGGAGTTTCTGCGCGAGGGCAGGGCGCTGTACGACAATCTCTATCCGTCGCGCATCATCGTCGGGGAGCAGTCGGAGCGCGCAAAAGTGTTTGCCGGTCTGCTCAGGCAGGGAGCGATCAAGCAGGATATCCCCACGCTGTTTACCGACGTGACGGAGGCGGAGGCGATCAAACTGTTTGCCAACACCTACCTGGCACTCAGGGTCGCATACTTCAACGAGCTGGACACCTACGCGGAGATGCGGGGACTCAGCTCAAAGCAGATTATTGAGGGGGTGGGGCTCGATCCCAGAATCGGCGGCCACTACAACAATCCCTCCTTTGGCTACGGCGGATACTGCCTGCCTAAGGATACGAAGCAGCTGCGCGCAAACTATGAGAATGTGCCAAACAACATCATTTCTGCGATCGTGGACGCCAACCGGACCAGAAAGGACCACATTGCGGACATGATACTGGCGAGGAAGCCGCAGATCGTGGGTGTGTACCGGCTCACGATGAAGACGGACTCCGACAATTTCCGCCAGTCCTCCATACAGGGCATCATGAAGCGGATCAAGGCAAAGGGCGTCGAGGTTGTCGTGTACGAGCCAAGCCTGAAAGAGGACAGTTTCTTCCGGTCCAGGGTCATACAGGATCTGGGAGTGTTCAAGGAGATGTCTGACGTCATCATCGCCAACCGTCTGACAGAGGAGCTTGCGGATGTGGAGGACAAAATCTATACAAGAGATATCTACGGCAGGGATTAAATATCCCTGCTTTTGTTGATTCTCCCTAAAAAAGTTGTCGGATTTCGGATATTTTCGCTGAAAATGCGGGGGCTGTTGAATATAATCTTGCTATTTGTTCAGTGAGATGCTATGATATCTTTAATTATCGGAAACGTTACCGAAAAGCGTGTCAGGGATTGTGTGGTTTACATTGTCCCTGTTTCTTGATATACTGGAAATCAGAAAAACTGAACTTTTTGTGTGGAAAGGGGAATGTGTATGAGAAGAAGTGGTGTACTGATGCCAATATCCAGCCTGCCGTCAAGGTTTGGGATTGGCGGATTTTCAAGAGAAGCCTATGAGTTTGTGGATTTCCTGGCAGCGTCCGGCCAGTCGCTGTGGCAGATTCTGCCGCTGGGGCCTACAGGGTATGGTGATTCACCGTACCAGTCATTTTCAACTTTTGCAGGCAGCCCGTATTATATCAGCCTGGACGAACTGATCGAGGAGGGGCTGCTGACGGAGGAGGAGTGTCTGTCTGTTGACTTTGGTAACGATTCCGGCAAAGTGGATTATGAGAAAATATACAACACAAGATTCCGGCTTCTCAGAAAGGCATTTGAGCGGGCTGACATCAGCCAGGATCCGGATTTTCAGGAGTTTTCCGCAGCCAATGAGCGGTGGCTGAACGACTATGCGATGTACATGGCAGTCAAGGACGCGCTCGGGGGCGTGTCGTGGATTGAGTGGGATGAGGATATCCGTCTCAGAAAGCCAAAGGCGATGAAGAAATACCAGAAGGAGCTTGGGGACGCCATCTCTTTCTACTGTTATCAGCAGTACCTCTTCTCGAGGCAGTGGATGGCGCTCAAGGCCTACGCCAACAAAAAAGGGATCCGCATCGTGGGCGACATCCCGATCTATGTGGCGTTTGACAGTGCGGATACCTGGGCAAATCCCGAATTGTTCCAGCTCGACAAAAAGAACGTGCCGACAGCGGTTGCCGGCTGCCCGCCCGACGCGTTCTCAGCGACCGGACAGCTCTGGGGGAATCCGCTGTACAGGTGGGATTACCATGAGGAGACCGGTTTTGCGTGGTGGATTGAACGCCTCGCACACTGCTTTGCGGTCTATGACATTGTGCGCATTGACCATTTCAGGGGATTTGACGAGTACTGGGCAATTCCGTACGGCGACGAGACGGCCGAGAACGGTGCGTGGAAGACAGGCCCGGGCTACAAGCTCTTTGCGGCGATGAAGAAATCACTTGGCAGATGTGAGGTGATCGCGGAGGATCTGGGCTTTTTGACGCCGAGCGTGCTGAAACTTGTCAAAAAGACAGGGTATCCTGGCATGAAAGTGCTGCAGTTTGCTTTTGACGCGGGCGGGGAGAGCGACTATCTGCCTCACAATTATACCAACAACTGCGTGGTGTACACAGGGACACATGACAACGATACCGTGAACGGCTGGATTCCCACTATAAACAGAGCGGACCTCGCATTTTTAAAGAATTACTTAAATGTCAAAAAGACGTCGGAGATCGGCGAGAGCCTGATTCGGGCAGCGCTCGGCAGCGTTGCGGACACGGCGATCATTCCCATGCAGGATTACTTGGGGCTTGGCGGGGAGGCGCGCATCAACACGCCTTCGACGCTGGGAGGAAACTGGGAGTGGCGCATGGAGCGCGGCGCGTGCACGGAGGAGCTATCGGCGCACATGCTTGAACTGGCACAGCTCTACAGGAGAGAGGCGCGCAGAGGCAGCGGCAGAAATCGAGTGAAACAAACCAAATAAAAGTTGAAATGTAACTGAGGTGGTAGGGTGTTTGAGCCGACAATCAAGGACATAGCCCATATCTGCGGCGTGGGTGTCAGCACTGTATCGAGGGCGATCAATGACCACCCGGATATCAATCCGGAGACAAAAGAGAAGATTATGGACGCGATCCGGGAGTATGGCTATGTTCCCAACGACAGCGCGCGCAATTTAAAGAGAGTGGACGCAAAGGCGATCGCAGTGCTTGTGAAAGGGATTGCAAACCCGTTTTTTACCAATATGATCAAGACGATTGAGAAGGAGTGCAAGAAAAAGAGGTATGCGATGGAGCTGTCCCATATTGAGGCGGACGAGGATGAGGTAGATGTGGCCCAGAAGGTGGTCAAGGAGAAGCGGCTGCGCGGCATTATCTTTCTGGGGGGCCTGTTTTCCCACTCGGAGGAAAAATTAAAGAAACTCAATGTGCCGTTTGTGTTCAGCACGGTCGGAGCGATCCCGGAGAACATCAGCAGAAAGGCGTACTCGAGCATCAGCGTCGACGACCGCAGGGAGAGCGCGCGAATGGTGGAGTATCTGATTGGGCTGGGGCATACGAAGATCGCGATCCTCGTGGCGGAAGCACAGGAGGAGAGCATCGGCAAACTGCGGCTTGAGGGATACTGTGACGCGCTGCGGTCACATGGCATCACAATAGAGCCGAAACTGATCTGTCAGACACAGGATGAACTGAGCCATTTTTCCATGGAAAATGGCTATCTGTCAACGCGAAGGCTGCTCGAGCGGGGGGAAGCGTTCACAGCGCTGTACGCGGTGGCGGACGCGCTTGCCATCGGGGCGCTGCGGGCACTGTATGAGGCGGGGCTGCGCGTCCCGCAGGATATTTCCCTTGCAGGGTTTGACGGGATCGACATGACAGACTATACCGTCCCGAGCATCACGACAATGCGCCAGCCGGTCGAGGAGATGGCAAAGGACACGACAAGGCTGCTCTTTGACATCATTGCGAAGAAGACAAAGCACCAGCATATTGTGTATGATGCGGAGCTTGCAGTAAAAGAGTCCACGGCTTGTGGCGGCTCCTGAATCAGGAGGCGCCACAAGCCTGATAAATCCATTTGAATCGTCCGCCACCGGCAGCAGTCCTGGATATTTGTCCGGGATTTTTTGTATTTAGAGGTTTTTTTGTGCGCGCAAATGGTATATAATAAAAAAGATTCAGGGGAAAATACGGACTATCGCACAGAAGCGGAGAACAGGAGCAAGCTTTATGGATTTGAGCGTAATCATATCTGCCTGCAATATGCAGCGTCACGTTGCGGCGTGTCTTAGAAGTGTCACCAGATGTCCGCGCGACACGATCCATATGGAGTGTATCGTGGTGAGCGAGGATGACAGGAACGAGACAGCGGCGATTGTAAACAGATATATCGAGCGGGACAGCCGGATCAGACTCGTCACAGTCAGAAGCGGTGCGGCGGTGGAGGTGCGGAACGAGGGGATTGAGGCGGCACAGGGAACCTACATACTGTTTCTCGATGCGGACAGCAGGCTGTGCGAGGATGCGTGGGAGCAGATAGAAGCCGCGGTGGAGGAAGAGTACGCTGATTTTGTTGCCTTTAGCTCAATCACGGCGCGCAGAAGCGGAAAGCTCGTGGCGCAGATGCTCCCGATAGCAGATGTGGTGTCGAATGATCCGGATGAGGCGAGGCGGCTGATGCACACAGGGTCTGCGCTGCGGACCTGTGAGGGGAAGCTGTTCAAGGGCAGGATCATCCGGGACAACAACATCCTGTTTCGGACAGAGCTTTCGACCGGCGGTGATTTTATGTTTGTGGCGGAGTATTTTGAGCACAGCGAGAGCTATCTGCTCACGAAGGCGATGATTCTGTACTGTCCGCGTCGGGATGCAAATATCTGGAAGAATTACAGTATGGAGGAAAGTATTGCACGCATCGGCGCTGTGTACGATTTTCACACAGATGTGGTGGGACGCTATCATGACAGTGCACTGACAGCGTGCGTGCGGGTGTATTATCTGGACATGCTGATGACGCTTTTGGGTACATATGAGAGGGCGTACAGCTACAGCAGGGCAGCGCTGGAGACACTCTATGAAAATGCGCTCAGAGACAAGTTTGTGAAGCGGCTTTTGTGTGAGGTGGACGAGCGCATGATTCGATCTGGGATGTTAAAGTATGAATATCGTCTGCTCCGGCAGGGCAGCCCGGCGAAACTGCGAAAGTATTTTGCCATCAGGGCGCTGCTTCCTGTGGCAGACAGAATATAGCGAGGCGGTACAGGGGACTATTATGGCAAAACGAAAAATAATACAGGTTGTGAGGCGGAGTGCTGCCGTTTTGGGGATGGCCCTGCTGGTGGGGGGCTGCACACAGAAGGTGGAGAACACCAATCTCCTTGAGGGAATGAATCTGGTGGAGCAGTACGACTTTCAGGGGGCGCTCGCAAGTTTTGATGCAGCGCTGCTGAACAAGGAGGATGCAGAGCTTTGTTACAGGGGGCAGGGGATTGCCTATATGGGGCTTGGAAATTACGCGGACGCGGAGACCGCGTTTCTCAAATCGATCGAGAATGCGCAGAGCACGCCCACGCAGCTTCTGTATGACACCAACTATTATCTTGCATCGGTTTACATGAAGCAGGGAAGGTACGCGGATGCGGAGAAGATCTACTCGGCGATTATTGCGCTCAAAAAAAAGGACAAGGACGCGTATTATCTGCGCGCGTGCGCGCGGCTGTACCAGAACCGCTACGATGAGGCGGTCGCGGACTTTGAGAGTGCGTTTAAGCTTGATTCCGATGACATCGGACTGGTGACAGACGCCTACGTGGAGATGCAGGCGGCGGGTTTTGGCGAGCAGGGAAAGACCTATATCCGGGAGTTTATGGAAAAAAACCAGAAAGCGCTCGACGACGGTGAGAAGGGCGTGATCTACTACTATCTCGAGGACTATGAGACTGCGCGCAGGCTTCTCGATCCCTTTGTGAACGGCAAGGATGTCAAGCTCTGTATCATTTTGGGGCAGACCTATGAAAAGCTGGATATCATGGACTATGCCGCTGTTGTGTATGAGACCTATCTCAGCGGAAATGAGCCGAATGCGGCGGTCTACAACAGCCTTGGGATCTGTCTGATGCATCAGGAAAAGTATACCCAGGCACTGGACAAGTTTGAGAGCGGTATCGCCATGGGCGATTCGGATTATCTGCAGGAGCTGATGTACAACAGGATTGTCGCCAACGAGTACATCGGAAATTTTGCACAGGCAAAGACGCAGATGGAGGAGTATCTGCAGATTTATCCAGATGACGAAAAGGCAAAAAAAGAAAATGAATTCCTGAAAACACGCTGACGCGCTTTATGACACAGAAGTCATAAAAACACTAGATATTGTATTTTGCGTTTGGGAACACTTGCTATTTAGTAGTGTTCGATTGACTTCGCATTTTTGATCTGATAAGATTAATAAAAATGAATCAAGTGAAGGAGTATGCGAAATGTTTCAGGTTATCAAGAGGGATGGCAGTGTGTCCGAGTTTTGTCTGGACAAGATCAGCGGTGCGATCGTCAAGGCATTTAACGCGACACAGATGCAGTTTAATCAGGATATCATCGACTTGCTTGCACTGCGCGTGACAGCCGACATCCAGGAAAAAATAAAAGAGGGAAATGTTCATGTGGAGGATATCCAGGACAGCGCGGAGAAGGTGCTCGAGCAGGCAGGCTACACGGATACGGCCAAGGCGTTCATTCTCTACAGAAAGCAGCGCGAGAAAATGCGCAACATGAAGTCCACCATTCTCGACTACAAGGAGGTCGTGGACAGCTATGTGAAGGTGGAGGACTGGCGCGTGAAGGAGAACTCCACGGTCACGTACTCTGTCGGCGGACTGATTCTCTCCAATTCCGGGGCGGTCACGGCGAACTACTGGCTCTCCGAGATCTATGACGAGGAGATTGCGAACGCGCACAGAAATGCGGATATCCATATCCATGACCTGTCCATGCTGACGGGCTACTGTGCAGGCTGGTCCCTGAAACAGCTGATCGAGGAAGGTCTTGGCGGCATCACGGGAAAGATCACCTCCGCGCCGGCAAGACATCTGTCCGTGCTCTGTAACCAGATGGTTAATTTTCTCGGCATCATGCAGAATGAATGGGCGGGAGCACAGGCATTCTCCTCCTTTGACACATACTTGGCCCCGTTTGTGAAGGCGGACAATCTTTCCTATCCGGAAGTCAAGAAATGCATTGAGGCGTTTATCTACGGCGTCAACACACCGAGCCGCTGGGGGACACAGGCGCCGTTCAGCAACATCACACTGGACTGGACCGTTCCGGGCGACCTTGCGAACCTTCCTGCGATCGTGGGCGGCGTGGAGATGGACTTCACCTACGGCGACTGCAAGGCGGAGATGGATATGGTCAACAAGGCGTTTATCGAGACGATGATCGAGGGGGATGCCAACGGGAGAGGCTTCCAGTATCCGATCCCAACCTATTCCATAACACGCGATTTTGACTGGTCTGACACGGAAAACAACCGACTGTTATTTGAGATGACGGCAAAGTACGGAACCCCGTATTTCTCCAATTATATCAACTCTGACATGGAGCCGTCCGACGTCCGCAGCATGTGCTGCAGGCTGCGCCTTGACCTGCGGGAGCTTCGCAAAAAAACGGGTGGTTTCTTTGGGTCGGGCGAGAGCACGGGCAGTGTGGGCGTCGTCACGATCAACCTTCCGCGCATCGCCTATCTGGCGTCGGACGAGGCAGATTTTTACAGGCGTCTCGACCGCCTGATGGACATCAGTGCACGCTCCCTCAAGATAAAGCGCAATGTGATCTCAAGACTTTTGGACGAGGGCCTGTATCCCTACACAAAGCGCTACCTTGGCAGGTTTGACAGCCATTTCTCCACGATCGGACTGATCGGAATGAACGAGGCGGGACTCAATGCGAAGTGGCTCAGGGCGGATCTCTCCCACAGCGAGGCGCAGCAGTTTGCTAAGGATGTGCTAAACCACATGAGAGAGCGCCTGTCTGATTACCAGGAGCAGTACGGCGATCTGTACAATCTCGAGGCGACGCCGGCGGAGAGCACGACCTACAGACTCGCAAAACACGACAGGGAGAAGTGGAGCGACATCATCACGGCGGGGCACGCGGGCGACAGGCCCTACTACACGAACTCCTCGCATCTGCCGGTCGACTACACGACAGATATCTTTGACGCGCTCGACATTCAGGATGAGCTCCAGACGCTCTACACTTCCGGGACAGTGTTCCACGCCTTTCTGGGCGAGAAGCTCCCCGACTGGAAGGCCGCGGCAGATCTGGTGCGCACGATCGCCGAGAACTACAGACTGCCCTATTACACCATGTCACCGACCTATTCCATCTGCAGGGAGCACGGGTATCTTGCAGGGGAGCAGAAGGTGTGTCCGAAATGTGGTAAGACGACGGAGATATACAGCCGCATCACGGGGTACTACAGACCGGTGCAGAACTGGAATGACGGGAAACTGCAGGAGTATCAGAACCGCACGGAGTACAGGATGGGAAACAGCGTCCGGGTTGTCGACAACATCAACAGGATTGATGACGGCGGCAGCCGTAAGGCTGACGATGTGCGGCAGGAGGCTCAGTCCGCACCATGCGCGGGAAAAAGTGACACATACCTGTTCACGACGAAGACCTGTCCGAACTGCAGCCTGGCAAAAGAGTACCTGCAGAATGTGGACTACATGGTTGTCGATGCCGAGGAGAATATGGAGCTTGCCGTCAAATACGGCGTCAGGCAGGCGCCGACGCTTGTAATTGTAGCTGGACAATCACAGCAGAAGTATGTTAATGTATCTAATATAAGAAAGTATGCAGAACTGCTGCGGGCGCAGTGACAGTGCGAAGAAAAACATGGAGGGAACACATGATTGACAAACTGATAGAAAAGATCCAGAAAACCGGGGCGCCTATCGTGGTGGGGCTCGACCCTACACTGAAGTTCGTGCCGGATCATATTAAGGAGGCGGCGTTTGCGGAGAAAGGCGAGACGCTGGAGGGCGCAGCGGAGGCGATCTGGCGTTTTAACAAGGCGATTGTCGACAGCACCTGTGATCTGATTCCGGCTGTCAAGCCGCAGATTGCCATGTATGAGCAGTTTGGGATACCGGGACTTGCCGCGTTCAGGCAGACGGTCGACTACTGTAAGGAAAAAGGGCTGGTGGTGATCGGCGATGTCAAGAGAGGCGACATCGGATCGACATCTGCTGCGTATGCGGCGGCCCATCTCGGAAAGGTGCAGGTAGGCAGCAGCCTCTGCGCGGGATTTGACGAGGATTTTGCGACGGTCAATCCATATCTTGGTTCGGATGGCATCCAGCCGTTTATCGATGTCTGCAAGGAGGAGAAGAAAGGCATTTTTATCCTGGTCAAGACCTCCAATCCGAGCAGCGGCGAATTTCAGGACAGGCTTGTGCAGTCTGGCGTCACCGCCGGAGCGCCTGACGGGGGCGGTGTCACATTTTCCGACAGGCCGCTTTACGAGGTGGTCGGCGAGAAGGTTGCCGAGTGGAGCGCGCAGCTCATGGGACAGAAGGGTTACAGTTATGTCGGTGCAGTCGTGGGGGCCACTTATCCGGAACAGGGCAGAATCCTGCGCAGTGTGATGCCAAAATCGTTCATTTTGGTTCCCGGCTACGGCGCACAGGGCGCCTCAGGTAAAGACCTGATACACTTTTTCGACGAAAACCGTCTGGGTGCGATCGTCAATTCTTCCCGGGGAATCATCGCGGCTTATCAGAGCGGCAAGTACAGTCAGTTTGGCGCAGAGAATTTTGCGGATGCTTCGAGGCAGGCAGTGGTCGATATGATCGCGGATATCGATCAGGCATTTGCAGGTGTTGGAAGATAGCAGGAACCAGAATACGGAGGCAAAGGGGAATATGGAACAATACAAGAGAGAATTTATTGAGTTTATGGTTGACAGCAACGTGTTGAAATTCGGTGATTTTACGCTCAAGAGCGGAAGAAAATCTCCGTTTTTCATGAATGCGGGAGCCTATGTTACAGGCTCGCAGCTCAGAAAGCTCGGCGGCTATTACGCGAAGGCGATCTATGACAACTACGGTGCAGATTTCGATGTGCTCTTTGGACCGGCGTACAAGGGGATTCCGCTCTCGGTGGCGACCGCCATGGCGTTCAGCGAGCTGTACGGAAAGGATGTCAGGTACTGTTCAAACCGCAAGGAGGTGAAGGACCACGGAGATGTGGGGATCCTTCTCGGAAGCGATCTGAATGACGGCGACCGGGTAGTCCTCATCGAGGATGTCACAACCTCCGGAAAATCGATAGAGGAGACATTCCCGATCTTAAAGGCGCAGGCAAACGTGGACGTCGTGGGGCTGATGGTGAGCTTAAACCGCCAGGAGCGCGGCAAAACACACGAGAACGCGCTCGCAGAGATCCGCGGTGTGTACGGTATTGAGACAGGCGCGATCGTCACGATGGAAGAGGTTGTGGAGTACTTATACAACAGGACATACAACGGCAGAGTGCTCATCGACGATGAGATGAAGAAAGCAATAGACGCGTACTATGCACAGTACGGGGCGAAATAGGAAAGAATGGAGGACTGGGATCGGATGGACGAGCGGGTATATAAAGCGATGGGACGTGCGGGGACACTCTCAATCATACTGGGTGTGGTATCGATTGTCGTGGGGCTGACGAGCGGCGTGATGCTTTTGATCAGCGGCGGCAGACTTCTGGCAGGTAAATCAAAGATCTTATTTTAGCGCGGAATGGGCATTTCCTGTGAAATGCCCATTCCGCATGTACATGAGGAGTGAAAATGTTTCGTATTTTTGGCAGGGAAGGGTATATTTTTACAGATAAGAAAAACCCTAAGCGGGGTATTATGTCAACGATACTCGGACTGATCGCGGGCGTGTCGATCTGTCTGGCAGTCCACAAGGCATATCAAAACAGCGGGACTGCGCTCATGCAGTATGGGGCAGTGGTGCTTTTGTCCATGGCATATGCGCTGGTGGGACTGATCTTGGGGATACGCTCACTGTTGGAGAAGGATATTTTTCGTTTTTTTCCAATTGCCGGGGTGCTGTTGAATGTTCTTTCGATGGCGGCGAGCGGCGCTATACTATATTTGGGAGTGGTTTGAGATGGATATGGATATCATAAGGGAAAGATATGCACTCTCCTGCGGACGGGTCAGGGAGATCGCGGTGGAGCAGGAGGTGCCGGAGGAATACAGGGATTATTTCAAAAAGGCTGCGGAATTTATCCTGATGGCGGCAGAGGCTTGTGACAGCAGAGAAAAAGACAGGGATCTGGATCAGCTGCGGGCAGAGAACCAGGCGCTGTACGGGGATATTCTGGGGGAGCGCTACAATGTCAGCTACGCAAACCCGGTGTTTGCCTGCGAGAGATTTGGCGTTGACACAGGCAGGCTCCTGTCCTTTCTGTACACGGAAATCAGGGCGATGATACCGTATGCCTTTGAGCAGGAGCTTGAGGACATGGTCATTCGCATGGAGCTTTTTGTGGAGATCTACAGCGCGTTTGCCTGTGCCCTGTCGGAGGGGGGAACGCCTGACATGGATGGAGTCAGGGACACGTGCTACTGGTTTGTGAGCGACTACTCTGAGACTGCATCAGCCAGAAGAGTGCGCAGTATGGTGGACGCGGAGTGTGACTTTGCAGTGCGGATTGTGACAGAGAGCGATCTGAATGATATGAGATACCTGTATCGGTATGGAGAGTATGTCTCTCCGGATGTGGAACGGATGGCGCAGTATCTCAATTCCCTGCCAAAGGAGCGCATTCAGCTGATGGCGGACACGTACACGGAGGGTTATCGCATCGGTTTTGTCAAGGCGCATGTGGATCTCGGTAAAAAGGAGACGGTGGGGATTCATTATATGCTTGGTTTTGAGCGTGTGGTGCGGGCGGCGATTCAAAATTTTGCAGAGATGGGATTGAAGCCGACCATATATCGGTGTGAAAATACAATATTCAGCAAGTCCGTGGTGCGCAAAAACGGATATTTCGGCGCGGATGCAAACCGGCAGTACCTGTATGACCACAAGGATGACATCGCACTTTTTCTCGACAAAAAGCTGGTGAACAGAAAGCTTGAAGTGCTGCGGATCGCGTATGAGGATGTGAAGGACAAGGCTGCGGTGTACGCGGGGCCGGCAGTCATCGAAGTGTTCGGCGAGCCTCCGTTTGCGCCAAAGTCCAGGGATGAGGCGTGCAGTCTGAGCACAGAACAGCAGAAGCTCTCGGCGGAGCTGAAAGGTGCATCGCAGGATATCGCCTGCAGATACATCAACGAGGAGGAGAGGAGTTTTACAATCATCGCGTTTCCAGTGCCGGGCATCGGGGAACACTTTGTGGAGATTTTTGATGAGACGATCAAGCTGAACACGCTGGATTACAAGACCTATGAGCGCATACAGGCCGTGATCGTCGATGCGCTCAACAGGGCGGCGTATGTGGAGATCAAGGGAATGAACGGCAACAGAACGGATCTGCGCGTGTCGCTTTGCCCGGTCTCGGACCCGAAGAAGGAGGCCATTTTCGAGAACTGTGTCGCGGATGTCAACATCCCTGTCGGGGAGGTGTTTACCACGCCGGTTCTTGCGGGGACGAACGGAACGCTCCATGTCAGCCGCGTGTTCTTAAATGAGCTTGAGTATCAGAACCTGGAGATGGAGTTTCGCGATGGGATGATCGCGGACTACAGCTGTACCAACTTTGACAGCGCGGAAAAAAACAGGGCGTACATCAAAGAAAATGTGCTCTTTCACCATGAGTCGCTGCCCATGGGAGAGTTTGCGATCGGAACCAACACAACAGCGTATATGACAGCGAAAAAGTACGGTATTGCAAGTCTGTTTCCGATTCTGATTGCGGAGAAGACAGGCCCGCACTTTGCGGTCGGTGACACATGTTATTCAAGGAGCGAGGAAGTCAGGGTGTTCAATGAGGACGGGCGGGAAGTCGTGGCGAAGGATAACGCCATCTCGATTTTGAGAAAGACAGATCCCTCAAAGGCGTACTTTGCCTGCCATACGGACATCACCATGCCGTTTGACGAGCTGGGCTCCATCATCGCGTACAGCGCGGAGGGAACCGCGTATCCCATCATTGAGAGGGGCCGGTTTGTGCTGGCGGGCACAGAGGCGCTCAACGAGCCGCTTGCGCTTTGAGGAAGGTTACTGTTCACGCCCATTTGATTCTGGTATAATTTTATGTAACGAGGGCGTAAACAGCAACAAATTTGCACACAAATTGATAAACGGCATCAATTTGGCGCACGCTTTTCACTATTTTTATGGACGAGTGAACAGTAACTGAGGAAGATTAAAATTTGACAAAATATAGAATAATTTGTTGACGTATGAGGGGATTGTTTGTAAACTATAAGAAGCTGAAGAATGAAGGATTAGATATTGGAGGGTTACTATGGCACAGGTTGGGATTGTGATGGGTTCCGATTCGGACATGCCCGTCATGGCAAAGGCAGCAGATATACTGGAGGAGCTTGGGATTTCGTACGAGATGACGATCATCTCAGCGCACAGGGAGCCGGACGTTTTTTTTGAGTATGCAGGTTCTGCAGAGAAGAAAGGGTTTAAGGTAATCATCGCGGGAGCGGGGATGGCGGCCCATCTGCCGGGCATGTGTGCGGCAATTTTTCCGATGCCGGTGATCGGCGTCCCGATGCACACCACATCGCTTGGAGGGCGCGATTCGCTGTAGTCTATCGTGCAGCTGCCTTCGGGGATTCCGGTGGCGACGGTGGCGATCAACGGCGGCGCAAACGCAGGGCTTCTGGCGGCAAAGATTCTTGCGACATCGGACAGCGGCCTTCTCGAGAAACTCAAAGCCTATTCTGCACAGCTCAAAGAGCAGGTTATGGCAAAGGATGCCAGACTGCAGGAGATCGGCTATCAGGAGTATCTTAAAAAATAGCAAACATTCAGGTTATTACATTGGAAAATCAGGAGGAAATTATGGATTACAAGAACGCGGGTGTGGATATTGAAGCCGGCTATCAGTCAGTGGAACTGATGAAGAAGTATGTCAGGGAGACGATGCGTCCCGAAGTGCTGGGCGGTATCGGCGGATTTTCGGGAGCTTTTTCCATGGAAAAATTTAAGGATATGGAAAAGCCGACGCTTGTCTCCGGCACGGACGGTGTCGGCACCAAGATTAAGCTGGCATTTTTGATGGATAAGCACGATACGGTCGGGATTGACTGTGTGGCAATGTGTGTCAACGATATCGCATGTGCGGGCGCAGAGCCATTGTTTTTCCTGGATTATATTGCATGTGGAAAGAATGAGCCGGACAAGATCGCAACCATTGTAAAGGGCGTGGCAGAGGGATGTACACAGTGCGGCGCCGCGCTGATCGGCGGCGAGACTGCAGAGCATCCGGGGCTGATGCCGGAGGACGAGTACGACCTTGCAGGGTTTGCCGTAGGTGTGGTCGACGAAAAGGATCTGATTACAGGAGCGGATCTCAAGGCGGGGGACGTGCTGGTCGGTATCGCGTCGAGCGGTGTGCACAGCAACGGTTTTTCTCTTGTCAGGAAGGTGTTTGACATGACGCGCGCAAGCCTCGACACGTACTATGACGAGCTGGGAAAAACGCTCGGTGAGGCGCTGATTGAGCCCACGATCATCTATGTGAAGGCGCTCAGAAACATCCGGGAAAACGGTGTGACGCTCAAGGCATGCAGCCACATTACGGGCGGCGGTTTTTATGAGAATGTGCCGCGTATGCTGCACGACGGCGTGTGTGCCGTGGTGCGCAAGGACAGCTATGAGGTGCCGGCGATCTTTCGTCTGCTCCAGGAAAAGGGCGGAATTGATGAGCATGTGATGTACAATACATACAACATGGGTATCGGCATGGTTGTGGCTGTGGACGCCGCAGATGTGGACAGAACGCTTGATGCAGTCCGGGCGGCTGGCGAGACAGGCTATGTGATCGGCGAGATTCAGGACGGCGAAAAGGGAGTGACGATATGCTGAGGATCTGTGTGTGCGTGTCCGGCGGCGGAACAAATCTCCAGGCGGTGATGGATGCCATCGACGCAGGCGGCATCACAAATACTGAGATTGTGAAGGTGATCAGCAACAACAGAGGCGCGTATGCGCTGGTGCGGGCGGAAAGCAGGGGAATTGACGCGGCTGTCGTGTCCCCCAGAGACTATGCGGACAGAGAACTTTTTAACAGGGCATTTTTGCAGTGTGTGGACGAGGCTGCCCCGGATTTGATAGTTCTGGCAGGATTCCTTGTGGTACTTCCCCCGATGATGATCCAGAAGTATGAAGGGCGCATCATCAATATTCATCCGGCGCTGATTCCCTCCTTTTGCGGGAAAGGCTATTACGGGCTGAAAGTACATGAGGCGGTTCTTGCGCGCGGCGTGAAGATAACAGGTGCTACTGTACATTTTGTGGACGAGGGGACAGATACGGGTCTGATTATTTTGCAGAAGGCAGTGGAAGTGCAGCCGGACGATACGCCGGAGGTACTTCAGAAGCGCGTCATGGAACAGGCTGAGTGGGTGATCCTGCCGCAGGCGATTGACATGATCGCAAACGGGCGTATTTGATTTCACTGACATTAATATAGAAAGGATACGGACAACATGAGAGTATTGATCGTAGGAAGCGGCGGACGGGAGCATGCCATCGCGGCGAGCGTGGCAAAAAGCCCCAGAGTCCACAAGATATACTGTGCGCCTGGGAATGCCGGAATCGGACAGATCGCGGAGTGCGTGCCAATCGGTGCCATGGAGTTTGAACGGCTGACAGCTTTTGCGAAGCAGGAGCAGATCGACCTGACAATCATCGGCATGGACGATCCACTGGTGGGTGGCGTGGTCGACGCGTTTGAGGCGGAGGGACTTCGGGTATTCGGGCCGCGGAAGAATGCGGCGATTCTGGAAGGCTCCAAAGCGTTTTCCAAGGATTTGATGAAGAAATATCATATCCCCACAGCGGCGTATGAGAATTTTGACGATGCAAACAGCGCACTGGCGTATCTCGAGACGGCGCGCTTCCCGATAGTGTTGAAAGCGGACGGCCTGGCGCTGGGAAAGGGCGTGCTGATCTGCAATACGCTTGAGCAGGCAAAGGAAGGTGTCCGCTCTATCATGCTGGACAAACAGTTTGGAACTGCCGGAAACCGCATGGTGATTGAGGAGTTTATGACGGGGCGTGAGGTGTCTGTCTTGTCCTACGTCGATGGGAAGACCATCAAGACCATGACCTCCGCGCAGGACCACAAGCGCGCGCAGGATGGGGATCAGGGACTCAATACCGGCGGTATGGGAACATTTTCGCCGAGCCCGTTCTACACGGCCGAGGTGGACGCGTTCTGTCAGAAGCACATTTATCAGGCGACGGTCGACGCCATGGCGGC
Source organism: uncultured Lachnospiraceae bacterium (assembly GCA_947175845.1). Lineage (GTDB taxonomy): Bacteria > Bacillota > Clostridia > Lachnospirales > Lachnospiraceae > COE1. Next base: position 30,994 of record CAMWOK010000001.1, read on the forward strand.
GGAGGGAAGGGAATTCAAAGGAATTATATTCTTCGGGCTGATGCTGACAGACGAGGGACCAAGGGTGCTTGAATATAATGCGCGCTTCGGGGATCCCGAGGCGCAGGTCGTGCTTCCGCGCATGAAAAATGACATTGTTGAGGTTATGGAGGCATGTATCGACGGAAGGCTGGACACAGTTGATCTGGAGTTCGAGGACAACGCGGCAGTCTGTGTCGTGCTTGCGAGCGATGGGTATCCGGTCAGGTACGACAAGGGATTTGCGATCAGAGGTCTCGAAAAATTTGACGGCAGGGAGGACTGCTACTGTTTTCATGCAGGCACGAAGCTGGACGCGGACGGACGGTTTGTCACAAACGGAGGACGCGTGCTGGGTGTGACTGCAAAGGGAGCGGATCTCAGGGAAGCAAGGGCGAATGCATATGCGGCGGCAGAGTGGATTGACTTTGACAATAAGTATATGCGCCATGACATAGGAAAAGCAATCGATGAGATGTGAGAGCGCCTGCGTCAAAATTTGCGCGGATTGACAGGAATGGGGGATAAAGATGGATAAAAACAGAAGAAACAGAATAAAGCATATGCTCGCATCGCTGCTGTTCTGTATGGTAATGAGTATCGGGATGGTCTGTTACGCCGATGATGAGGGCACGGTGATTGCAAAGAGTGCTGTCATCAGGGCGTCGGCTGATTCGAACAGCGAGAAACTTGCAAGCCTGCCGTCAGGCAAGGTGATTGACATTGTCGGGCAGACAACAGGTTCCGACGGCATGACGTGGTATCAGGTCTATGTGGATTCCAACACAAAAGGGTTTATCAGAGGGGATCTGATAAAGTTAAAAGACGGAGTGAAGATACCTGCAGTGCAGTCCGGAGCCGGAACCGGAACCTCCTCGACCTTACAAAATTCGAACTCAGATTCGAGTCAGGCGCAGGGCACAACGACACCGGTGGAGGCAAGACAGGTCACTGTCCTGAGCAACAACACCAACATCAGAGAAACCGCCTCCACAAATTCCAAGTCGAGGGCTAAAGTAAACCGCGGCATGGTGCTGACGATAACTGGTGAGACTACCGGTACGGACGGCAAAAAGTGGTATCAGGTATCGTTTAAGTACAACAATACGGATGTGACTGGTTTTATCCGCTCCGATCTGGTGACGACGGACAACGTTCCGGCGGACACGGCGACATCGCAGATCACAGGAACAGAAAATCCTGAGGAACAGCCGCCCGAGACACAGCCGGAGGAGCAGCCGCCAGAGGAGACGCCGGCTGAGACACCGGCAGATACGAGTCAGACGAACAACAATACCGTCATTCCGATGAACGTGGATGAAGTACCTTATATTATGCCTGAATTTGAACCAGTTTCTCTCGGGCAGGACGGACAGGAGTACAAGGGATACAGAAATGGAAAATTTTTCATTTTCTATGCACAGAAGTCAGACGGAGAACAGGGCTGGTACTTGTTTGATTCAGAGAAGAGTGTTTACCAGAGATATCCATATACAGTGGATGGAACTACGGTGCCCAAAGGAGGCATCGGCTCAGCAGATATGATTCTGATCATTGTGCTGGTTGCTATTATTGTGATTCTCGTGGCTGCAGTGGGATTGCTGCTGCTCAAACTCAGAGGCCAAGGGCCTTCCTATAAAAAATATAAGGGGTACGACGATGAGGACGAGTACCCGGAGGATGATGATATAGAGGATCTGGAAGATCTTGAGGACGATGAGGATGACGACGACGAGCCGCGCATGGTACGGCGTCCGCAGGGAGGCGCACCGCAGCCGTCGAGACGTCCGCAGGGAGGTCCTGGCGGACAGCCGCCAAGACGCCCGCAGGGAGGTGCTCCAGGAGGAAATGCACCGCAGCCGCCAAGGCGTCCGCAGGGAGGTCCTGGCGGACAGCCGCCAAGACGCCCGCAGGGAGGTGCTCCAAGTGGAAATGCACCACAGCCACAGGGGGGCGCACCGCAGCCGCCAAGACGCCCGCAGGGAGGCAGTCCTTCCAATGGTGCGCCAAGGCAGCAGGGGGCTCAGCCGCAAAGGCGCCCGCAGGGAGGCCCTGGCGGACAGCCGCCGAGGCGTCAGCCGCAGAACGACAGGGTTCCAAATGAAAAGGGACAGATGCAGAAGGGATATAAGGCAAAGAACCTTCTCGACGATGATGACATGGATTTGATGGATATGGAGTGATATAAAAACAAAAGAACTTGTCTGATTACAGCAATCGGACAAGTTCTTTCGCGCTAACTCATTTCACACGATTCTAAAAATTTGATAACATCTCTTGTACACACATGTTCAGTGTGCTACAATCTATATAACAGCCGACAAAATGGAAGGAGCGTGGGTATAAATGTATATTGAGATTGATTTTAACAGTGATGAGGCGCTTTATCTACAGCTGTGCAACCAGATCATCATCGGGATAGCCACGTCCCAGTTCCAGGAGGGAGACGCACTTCCCTCCGTCAGACAGCTTGCAGACACGATCGGCATCAATATGCACACCGTCAACAAGGCGTATTCTGTGTTGAAGCAGGAGGGGTTTGTGAAGGTGGACCGAAGAAAAGGCGCTGTGATTGCAATTGATATAGACAGGATGCGGGCGCGGGAAGAACTTAAGCGCGACATGCAGGTGCTGCTGGCGAGGAGCAGCTGCAAGCAGATATCGAGGGAAGAGGTTCACGCGCTGATCGATGAGATCTATGAAGGCTATGAAAATGAGATTTAAAAAATAAGATGGAGGCGTAGGAAAATGCAGCAGTTTACAGATAAGGCAAAGGCAGCGCTGCAGAAGGCGGCCAAAGCTGCCAGGGATTTGCATCAGAGCTACATTGGGAGTGAGCATATTCTTGTGGGGCTTGTGAAGGAGCGGACAGGTGTCGCCGCGCGGGTGCTTGCCGATAACGGCGTGGACGAGGTGCAGCTTGTCAGCATGATCAAGGAGCTGATCGCTCCGGAGGGAAACATTGCACTGCTGGAGCGGGACGGATATTCTCCCCGCGCCGCAAAGGTTCTTGAGGACAGCCACAGACTGGCAGAGAAATACAAGAGTCAGCTCACCGGCACAGAGCACATTCTGCTTGCCATCCTGAGAGAGGGCGAGAATGTCGGGCTTCGGCTTCTGAATACCATTGGTGTCAATGTGCAGAAACTGTATATGGACACGTTGATTGCCATGGGGGAGGACATCAACCAGCACAAGGACGATTTGAGCAAGAACCGCAATAAAAAGAAGAGGGACGGAACCACACAGACCCTGAATCAGTACAGCAGAGATCTGACACATCTGGCCAGAGAGGGAAAACTTGATCCGGTGGTGGGCAGGGAGACGGAGATCATGCGCGTCGTGCAGATCCTGTCGAGGCGCACCAAGAACAATCCCTGCCTGATCGGGGAGCCGGGCGTTGGCAAGACTGCCATCGCGGAGGGGCTGGCGCTGCGCATCGTGAACGGCGATGTGCCCGATACAGTCAAGAACAAGCGGGTTGTCACGCTTGACCTTGCCGGGATGGTGGCAGGGTCGAAGTACCGCGGAGAGTTTGAGGAACGAATCAAGCGCGTCATCCGGGAAGTGATCGATGCGGGAAATATCTATCTTTTTCTTGACGAGATACACACGCTGATCGGCGCGGGCGGCGCGGAGGGAGCCATCGACGCCTCCAACATCCTCAAACCGTCCCTGTCCAGGGGGGAGATCCAGCTGATCGGTGCCACGACCATAGCGGAGTACCGCAAGTACATCGAGAAGGATGCAGCGCTCGAGAGACGTTTTCAGCCAGTTATGGTGGAGGAGCCAAACGAGAGCGAGGCGGTCGAGATCCTCAACGGGGTGGCCTACAAGTATGAGGAACATCACAATGTGACGATCACGCAGGAGGCGATCGAGGCGGCTGTCAAGCTGTCAGACCGCTACATCAATGACAGAAATCTTCCAGACAAGGCGATTGACCTGATCGATGAGGCATCCGCCGCCATCCGGCTCAAAAACATGAATGTGCCTGAGAGTTTCAAGGAGATGACGGATCAGATCAAAAAGTATGATCTGCAGATCGAGCGCTCGATCCGGATGGAGGCGTACACGCAGGCCGCGGAGCTTCGCAAGGCGCAGGATGAGCTGATCAAGAAATACGACAAGGCAGTGACCAGGTATGAGAAGAACCAGGAAGAGCGGAAACTGGTCGTGACGGAGAACGACATTGCGGAGGTTGTGGCAAACTGGACGAAGATTCCGGTCAAAAAACTGACGCAGAAGGAGAGCGAGCGTCTGCTGAAGCTCGAGTCTATTCTTCACAAGCGCGTCATTGGCCAGGAGGAGGCGGTCACAGCGGTAGCGCAGACCATGAAGCGCGGCCGCGTCGGCCTGCAGGACCCGAACAGACCGATCGGCTCTTTTCTGTTTCTGGGACCGACAGGTGTGGGGAAGACAGAGTTGTCCAAGGCGCTTGCCGAGGCGATGTTCGGCTCTGAGAACGCCCTGATCCGTGTGGATATGTCGGAGTATATGGAGTCTCACTCCGTCTCCAAGATGGTCGGTTCCCCTCCAGGGTATGTAGGCTTCGAGGAAGGCGGACAGCTCAGCGAGAAGGTGCGCAGATCACCGTACTCTGTAGTGCTGTTTGACGAGATCGAGAAAGCGCATCCGGACGTGTTCAATATCCTTCTTCAGGTGCTTGATGACGGTCATATTACGGATTCCAAGGGGCGGAAGGTAAGCTTTAAGAACACGATCCTGATCATGACATCCAACGCGGGGGCACAGCGGATTGTCGACCCCAAAAACCTCGGATTTGCGGCCAAGAGGGATGCACAGGCGGATTACAACAAGATGAAATCAGGTGTTATGGAAGAAGTGAAGCGTCTGTTTAAGCCGGAGTTTATCAACCGCATCGATGAGATCATGGTATTCCATCCGCTGACCGAGGCGGACATGAAACAGATCGTGACGCTGCTGTCCAAAAATCTCTGCGAGCGGTGCAGGGCACAGATGGACATCGACCTGTCATTTACCAATACGTTGAAGGAATATCTGGTCAAAAAATATTCGGATCTCAAGATGGGAGCCAGACCACTCAAGCGCGCGATTCAGAATGTGGTTGAAAACGAGCTTGCCACAGCTATTCTGGAAGGAAGAGTCAACCGGGGCGACGCGGTGACTGCCGGAGTGCGCGGGGACAAAGTGACGTTCACGGTAAAGGAAGCCAGACAGCCGGAAGCATAATTTTTCGCAAAAAATTTGTGGAAAAAGAGAAACAGATAGTATATGATTATAGTGTAAGAGAAACTAATTCTAATAAACTTTTAGGAGGACAAATGAAATGGCAGTAATTGATGAATTACTACGTTCCGAGAGTAATGGAAGTATCAGCTTTGGGAATCACGAGCTGGCGGCAAAGGCGAAGCTTGAGGATTATGAGCATTCTGGGGA
>CAMWOK010000002.1 GCA_947175845.1 uncultured Lachnospiraceae bacterium
AAGCTTCATACCTGCCACCCCATCCCCTTCCAACGCTTTTCACACTGACTGTTATACTCACGACAGATGAAAGCTGCCGTGAGTATCGCGCCAGCCGCAGCCGCGAAGCGGCATAGTTCCTTATGCGGCTGTGCGCATAACTTTATACTGCACGGTCAGCCTTTTCGACCGCCAGTATATCTTTCCTGAATAATTTTCCCATCTCCCACACGGAAGACCATGTCACACTTTTCAATGGTCTGCAGCCTGTGCGCAATAATAACAAGTGTTTTCTTGCCGTGCAGGCGGTTGATGGACTCCATGATTGCCGCCTCCGTGTCATTGTCGAGCGCCGAGGTCGCCTCGTCGAGAATCAGCACCTCGGGGTCATTGTAGAGCGCCCGCGCGATGCCGATCCGCTGGCGCTGTCCGCCGGAAAGCCTTATTCCGCGCTCGCCGATGCCGGTGTTCACCCCGTCTGGCAGTGTTCTGACAAACTGATCCAGCTGTGCTTCCTCCAATGCATGCCAGAGCTTCGCGTCGTCGATCTCCTCCTCGGGAACGCCAAATGCGACATTCTTCCGGATATCTGCATCCAGCAGAAAAATCATCTGTGGAATGTATCCTACGTTGGCAAGCCACTCCCTGTAGCGATCCTGTATGTCCACATCATCTGCGAGCACCTTTCCACCCGACAGCTTCAAAAGTCCCAGCAGAATATCAATGATCGTTGTCTTCCCCGCACCGCTTGCACCCACGACCCCGATCGACCTGCCGATCGGAAAGGAGACCGACGCATGGTCAAAGATCAGCTTGTCCGAATTTGGATAGTGATACGTGATGTCTGACAGGGTCACTTCCCGCGTGACAGGCAGCTTTTCCTTTGCCACAACCGCGTAGGAGATGTCTGTGTGCTCCTCGTCTGTCTCCTCGACAAGATTGTCGCTCACATTAAAGAAAAACGGTTCGTTGAACGCCATGCTGGTCAGCTGGTTGTTGATGCGGCTCGCCGCGGGCAAAAGCCGCATCGCCGCGATGCCAAACGCCGCAAACAGCGAGACCATCGCCGAGACATTGGCGCCGGACACAATCAGTGCCATGATATAGCCGAGCAGCCCCGCCATGCACACGGTCTCGATCAAAAGCTTCGGCGTGTTATTAAATAAGCTGAAACGCTCCATCGCCCGCACATAGCCCTGGCCAACCTTGCAGTACTCACCGATAAAATACTGCTCGCGCCCCGCGACCTTGATCTCCTTAATCCCCTGGACAGTCTGCGAGATCCACGCGAACATGGATGCGCCGTAATCCTGGTTCTCCTTTCCAGTGCGGTTCATGATGGGTTTGATAATATTTTTGATGACAACAAGCGTCACGACGAGCAGGACCGCAATCACCACCGTCATGACCGGATCCTGAAAGGCGAGCGCAAACACCAGAAACACAGCGACAATCGCTTCCGAGGCAATCTGCAGCACAGACATGGTCAGCGCGTACATTCCGTTGACATCCGATGTAATACTCCTCTGAATGACAGCTGTCTCTGCGTTGAGATAATACTCATACTCCCGCCGCACAAAACTCTTCATCAGGTCGGACGCCGTCTTAAACTGATTTGTAAACACAAAGCGGTATAAGTTTCTCTGCAGAAAAAACTGAAATATATTTTTTGTAATGTAGAGAAAAATCAGGAACAAAATTGCCAGCACAGAAAACTGCACTGTGCCCTGCAGGTGAAACATCCCGCATATCCTCTGATACGTCTCTCCCTGCTCTAGTGCAACCGGATCGAGAATCAGCTGGACCACCGCCATAACCATCATCACCGCCCCGGTCTCAAGCCCTGCTGAGATGATCATCATCACAAACAGTCCCGCCATGGCCCCCTTTTGTTTTTTATCCATCAATATATTTATCTTCTTTAATATTTTCAGCACAAATCCTTCAACCTTTCTTATGCCTTCCATCCTCCCACACGGACAGGCTGATGTCACAAATTGGATCGTTTTCAGATATAGTATATGTCATATTCGCAAGAAACACAAGTCAATCAAACCTTCTCCCGTCTATTTGTCCGCGAGCGCAAGCCCCGCCTTTTTGTTATATGCGTGTTTCTCCGGATCCTCGTAGGCGTCCCAGAAGGAGGCGCCCAGATTGAGCTTCTCGTCCACAAAGTCCATATTGTTCAGCGCCGTCGTGACGATGGAGACCGCCTTTCTGATGTGAAGCCCCTCAAAAAAGTTCAGAACCTCCACCGGAAACCGGCCGCGCAGCACCACCGCGTCAGGGCAGAGCGCCTCGTAGTCGACCGCATCCCGCGGGTGCGGCTTGATCAGCACGCGGTATCCCGCGCAGTAGCGCGCGATCACGTCGAGACAGACCCTTTTGCGCGCCTCCACGTCGACCGGGTGCGGCTCCGTCAGAAAGCAGGCGAACTCCTCCCCCGCGCGCGCGGGTCTGAGCTGCCGCATCAGCTTGTCCGCATCCTCGATAAACGCCTGGATCATCAGCTTCTTCTGATCCGGCGTCAGCGCCCGCTCCAGCGGCTTTCTCGGCTCCTCGACAAAGCGCGGGCAGTCGGTCGGCACAACGCTGCGATCGTTGATCTCCATGTCAATACAGTACTTTCCCCAGCCATTCATGATAAATATCAGATTGTGGCGCGAAAACCACGTCTTGAGCCTGAAATGTCCGTGGTTTGCGACATAGGCGTCATCGAGATTCTTGAGGCAGTCTAACCCGTCCTCCACCGCGTGGTAGCGGATGTGCTTATAGTTGAGATAGTACCCGATCGGGTCGCTGTCGCAGAACACATAGACGTCCTCATACGCCGCAAAGTCAATCACGGACAGGTACGGAATCTCGCACCTTGCCAGCTTTTTGGTAAAAATCATGCGGTTTACCATATGCTTTAGCACACTGCTGTAATTTTTCCTGTACTTTGCAAGCTCCGGGAAAAAGTCCTCGCGCTTTTCATCCAGCGCAATGACCTGCGCAAATATTCCGGTTCCCATAAGCCGATCCCCCAGCCGCTCAAAGTCGGTGGAGATGGAACTGAGCGCAATGTCCGCCTTTTGGTACTGTCCTGCCGGCGTCTGCCGCACCAGCTTCATCTCCTTTAAGATCGCAACATACACATGATAAAACGTGTGGCAGACATATATCCTGTTCTTTGTCTTCCCTTTTTTCATTCCACATTCTACTCCTTATGCCCCCGCCTCGTGTACGCGTACCCCGCCCGCGGCGCGATCAGCGGCGCGGGGCTCAGGGGGCCTTCCCGCTCCGGCTGCACACACTTGCGCGTCAGTCCCTCGCAGAACCGGTACAGCCGGTCCGCCGCAGTCTCGGGATTCCACAGGAAAGCCATCGTCTGGTAGGCATTTCTTCCAAGCCTGCCGCGCAATGCCGCGTCTTCGCACAGCAGTAACACCTGTTCTTTAAACTGCCTGAAACAGCCTGTCCTGTACACAAGCCCGTTCTCCCCATGCCGCATCAGAACCGGAACCGCGCCGATGCCGCTCCCCGCCACGACCGCGCACGCGCTGTTCATGGACTCGTTCAGAACTGCTCCCCAGCCCTCGAGATAGTTGCTGGTAAACAGAAAAATGTCCGATTCCTCCATAAACCCGCGCACATTCTGCGGGGGCTGGAACCCGTGAAAGGTGACTCTGTGCTCCAGACGCCACCTCTCCACCATCCGCCTGAGCGGTTGCTCCATCTCTCCGCCGCCCACCATATCCAGGTGAAACGATATCTGCCACTGCTCGAGGTACTTTGCCGCCCGGACTGCATATTCCGGGTGCTTCAGCTTCAGAAAACGCCCCGCCCACAGGAGGCGCACCTCGGGCTTTCCACTCTGGTCAAAGTGCTTTTTCCGGAAAAACAGCGCGTCGAGATCGTAGCGTCTGACCTCCGGAAAATATCCCCAGACATACTTCTTGTCCGGGTACGCGTGTACGATATTGAAATCAGACGCGACGTAAGCCCCGTGGCAGAGCAGATACACCGGCGCGTTTGCATACTGCGTGTGATCCTCGTACTTTTTCTTTCTGCCGCGCGGGGAGATGGACTTCCACTGCCCCTCGCGGTAGAGGCGCTCACTCGCGCGGATCACAATTTTTCCGGCGTCCAGCCGCGGCTTGATATAGCGCTCGTCCTCCACCCCGCCAAACACGACCACATCGCTGTCCAGAATCAGCCGCGCGCACTGCTCTTGCTCCTCATAGTAAAGTTTGAGATAGGGGAGGGAGCCAACCGCGCTCCCCCACCCCATCCGGATCCTCTCCTCCTCCATCTGACAGACCTGCACAAAGGCAAAATCCGCGCCAATCCTCTGGTACAGCGCATCTGCCAGCGGTATCTGGTGGTGGTTGATATAGTTAGATACAATGGTTAATTTCATGGTAAATATCCAAAAGCCTCCTGTAGTTCGTGTCCGGGTCGTGTGTCCGGAGCGCGTGTGCCCGCGCGTTGGAGGACAGCGACATGGCAAGTTTGTCATCCTCGAAGATGCGCAGTATGGAGTCCTTCAGCCGCTTTGGCCTGTCCTTGGGATAGAGGAATCCATCCTTCCCGTCATTGACCAGATTGTGCACGCCGCCCACGTCCGCGGACACCACCGGAACCCCCAGCAGCATCGCCTCACCGACAGAGTTGGGCGAATTTTCGATAGCGGAAGGGCACAAAAACACATGTGATTTTAAGTAGCGCGCGCACATTTTGTCCGCCTGCAGCCGGCCGACAAACCGCACATGGTCCTGCAGCCGGCTTTGCCTGATCTGATTGAGCAAAAACTTTCCATATCCAGACAGTTTGATCTTATCCTTGAGGCTGTCGTGCGCCGTGATGACATCCCCCGCCACATAGACGACCGTGTCCTCAAACTCCTCGAGGATCTCCGGCAGGATATCGAGCACATAGTGCAGTCCCTTGATCGGATAATTTCCCTGGCTCAGAAACAGGGAATACCGCTCAATCTGGTCTATCTTCCACGCGTCATTGTAGAAATCTGTCCGCAGCGTCTCGTTCATAAAATGATACTTTGCACCCGGCGCATAGATCCTGGTCATCTCCCGGTCAAAATCTGTCCGCCCGGTGACATGCCCGACCATGGACAGCGCCTCTTTCTCATACGCGCCGCGCTTTTCAAACTTTGCCTGCTGGTCAAACAGTCCGTCCTTTTTCAGAATGTCGCGGAACGTCTTTTTCTTCTGCACCGAGTAGGGCAAATCTGCCATGTACACCTCCGCGATGGCGCTGCACAGCCCCTGTATGCCGATCAGCGTCCGCTGCGGGTGCCCGAACGCCTTCACGCAGGCGAGCGTATGCGGATACTCTGTCCCGAATATGTGAATCAGATCCGGCTCAAAATCCCGGATCACCGCGCTGAGGCTCTCCTCCACAGCGGCGTCGTAGTTCTCGGGATGAACCGTGTCCTCCCGAAAGATATAGTAGTCGATCCCCTGCGCCTTGTCCTTGACAAACAGCGCGTTATCCCCCTTGACAAACATCCGGCTCTCCGACTCCGGGAAGCAGACTGCAAGCGTGATGTCGTTCTGCTCCTGGTTTGCCATCAGTTTGCTGGCAAGGCCGGACAGCCATCCCTCCTTAATCACAATCTTCTGCCCCAGACTCTTTGCGATAAACGGGAGCATGATATTACACAGCCACAGAACCCTCATAGAAATCCCCTCCATACTATCCAGAACCACTTCACCTCTTACCCTTCACCCTGTACACAGCAGCCTTGACGCGGTTGTAAACCACCGACAGCCTTTTGTCCTGCGCGACGGCACTCCGAAGCGGCGCCAGCGTCAGCAGCATGACCAGCCGGTACCAGTACGCCCTGCCTCTGCCCATATAGTGCACTGTGATCGCGCGGTGCTGCCGCTTTGAGCGTTTTCGGTTCTCCTTTGTCTCCGAGTACCCGCCGCCCTCGTACGCTGCGACCACGACAGGCGCATAGGTGATGACCGCCTTTTGCTCATAGTAACACCACAGAAAATGCTCGTAATCCGCCCTTACATTATATGCGGGGCGGTATCCTCTCGCCTCAAACAACGCCCTGTGATAGAAACAGGTCTGATGGCAGGGCACATTTCTGTAACAGGTGAAATCGTTTATCACCGGCGCGGAATAAACCACGGTATCCAGCGCTTTGTGATACAGGTTTCCATAAATAATATCTGTTTTTTTACCTGCCTGCCTGCGCCGGACTATCACATCTGTTATCCGATCCAGAACCGTGTCCTCATAGAAGCTGTCCCCAGCGTTGAGAAACAGCAGATAATCTCCCTGCGCCAAGCGCACTGCCTGGTTCATGGCGTCATAGATACCGTTATCTCCCTGCACAGACACCCGGATTCTCTCATTCTGACAGCGCGCACCCAGCGCATTTAAAGATCCGTCCGACGATCCGCCGTCCTTGATCACCACCTCAAAATTCGCATAGCGCTGCGCCAGGATACTGTCCACTGTCTCACACAGTCTCTGCCCCGCATTGAGGCAGACGACGATAATGCTGTACCGCACATCCTGTTCCATGCTTCCAAACCACCTCCCCGCATCTGAACTCGGCATATTTATTTGTACGTGTAGCGCTGCGTGTCAAAGAGCCAGCTGCGATAGGGCAGAAGCCGCACGCCCTCCTGGTGCGCCTGCAGCAGAAACACACAAAAGTATATCAGGCACACCACAGCGATCAGCGCAGCGGCCTGCCTGCGCCTCTTCTCCCCCTCGATATGACACACAAGCAGCGGTATCATAAACAGCTGCGACACGCTGAAATAGTAGGAAATGCGCGTCACGACCGGCAGAAAGGAAAAAAAGGTGCCGGTCACGAGCGCCAGCAGATGCAGCTGCGCGTAGAACCGAAGTTCGCGATACCAGCTGTGCTTTTCCGACAAATCCCGGGCAGAAGTCCCGCCGTGTGCACGGACAAACCACACATATAAGCCCAGAACCATCCCGGTGCGCAGCACGCTCCCCCAGGAGCCTCCCCCTTCCAGATACACCGTATCTCTGTAGGATGGGTACAGCATCAGCGCAAGTTTCAGTATCAGTCCCCTGCCCAGAAAGCAGACGGCGCTCACCGCAAGCCCTGCCGCAAGCTGCCATCTGCTCCAGGCAAACGTCGCTATCCAGTACACCGGCAGCACCAGCAGCACCGACTTGTGAAACAGCGCCGCTGTGAGAATCCAGAACACAAATTTCAGATAATCCTTTTCCAGCACATACTTCATCGAAAACAGTGCCACAGAGAGCGCCAGATAATACCGGACCGTATTGAAGGTCTGAAAATACAGCCCCAGCGTCATAAACAGAAAAAAAGACTGCGCAAAGCGCACACTCTGCCGCGCGAACGCCTGAAAGAAAAACAGCAGAGTCGCAAAGGCAAACGCCGCAAACACCAGCTCATAGCACTCGCCGCCCGCAATCCCGTACAGCAGCCGCACCGTCCAGTTAAACCCCACTTCCGTCACGACATACCCGCCCACATAGGCCTCATGGGCAGTCTCTGTGTACTGCCTGTAGTCGTTGCCGACGTCAAAGCGAAGCGCCATCAGCGCAAAGAGAATCGTAAAGATCCCCGCGATCAGCAGTCTGTTTCGAAAGCTCTTTTTTGTCCTGCGCCCGCACACCCACCGCGCCTCGCCCGGCTCATAAGGCTGTACGCCATACGCCATGGCACAGGTTCCTGCGGCGGTCAGAAAATAAAGCAAGATAGAACCCAGTCTCGTCATAACCCTTCTACCGATTTTATTCCCTTCCGCATCAGGGCAAGGGCATTTTTTCTGGGAATCTCGGTGCACATCACGCTGCCGTGCGCCATGATGAAGCGCACCGCCATCAGATACGCCAGCCCCCCGTACAGGAAGTGGTACAACACCCCCCTGTCGAGAAAGAACTTGTCCGTGTACCCATGAAACCACGTGGATTCCCGCTCCTGTTCCGCGCCAATCTCGACAGGCACCGCATAGACCACCAGCCCATATTTCAGACAGTCTTTCAGAAACAGGCTGTCCTCCCCGTTGCTGTACTTTGCCCCGCCCCCAAACAGGAGCGAGAATGTGATATGCGCCGCGTGGAGCTTCTCGCGCCGCGCCGCAAAGGAGTAAGTCGGATAGCGCCCGGCATTCCATATGTGGACCCTGTGGTACGCCTTCGTATAGTACGTGGCCCGCGCCTCACCCACGCGGACGTTAAACAGCAGCAGATCCGCCTCGGGGTGTGCCTCAAACGCGTCGAGCACGCGTTTCTCGTATCCTTTGTCGTACACGACATCCTCGTCCGAAAACAGCACAATGTCCCCCTCCGCGCGCAGCAGCGCGTTGTTCCTGCTCAGGCCAACCCCCTTTTCCTGAAACGCATAGCACTGTATCCGCCTGCCGGCGTGTGTGTATTCCTCATATCCGAAGTGATCTGTCTGATTGATGATAATCGCGTCGCTCTCGATGTGCATACGCTCTGCCATCGTCGACACATCCTGCTTCACCGCCGACACCAATACCTGTAACTTCACCCTGCCTGTCACATCCTTCCTCACGCTTCTCTTTGTGCCCACAATCCCTGCGCATAGTAGATCCGCATCCACAGTCTGTCCGCCCCCGCAAGGACTGCCGCCGCCACACTGCCGCCATGCATCCTGACAAACGCTATCTCATCGGCTATTTTTTCTCTGTACGGCTGTCCAAACAAAACCACCGCCACAACCACCGTGTCCGCACCGGTATGCTTCCAGCCGTCTTCCACACTGTACAGCCCGAACTTAGAACCGTCTGTCCATCCTGCCTTCTCAAGCTCCCCCAACAGCGCCGCAGCCTCCTGCCCGCCGCAGGCATCCATCAGCAGAATCTGCACGTGCGTCTCTGCCAGACGCCGCAGACTCTCCTCAAGCATCTTGGCCTGTCTCTGTTCCATGGCGCCCGCGCGGCGTCCGCCCCGAAAGGTCATTCCGCAGACAGGGATCCCCAGCCGCGTCACAATATCGTTTTTCGTGTAAAATACCGAGCCCATGCAGAAGCTGAAGGCTGTCACAAACACCCCCGCCCCCGCAAGCGCCACAGCGCCCAGCAAAGCCGCCCGCCACGTAAAATACGGTATCTCCTCCCGCGCGATCGCCTGATCCTCAATTTTTTCGATCGAGGCAAACTCTTTTTTCGCTGCGCCAAACTCCTCCAGGGCTGTCACGAGCGCATCTTTGACTGCCTCCACCTGCGCGGCATCCCGCCCTTTTACCGTGATTGTCAGATAGCGCACATCCGATAAAATATCAGCTGTTATCATTTCTTTAACCTGATTCCGCTCGTATCCGCCGCCCAGAATCTCCATCACGCGTCCCAGAATCAGATCCGTCGCAATCACGTCATTCCATGTGAAGTCGTTATACCAGTGCCGCGCCTCGTCCTGCCCGTCCGCAAACGCGACATAGTACTCTGTCTCAGACACATAACAGCTCTCCTGCATCTGGATCCCGACAATCATCAGGCGAAGACCGCTGCCCAGCACGGCGCCGGCCACCGCCAGGACAAGCAGTCTGGGCAGCTTTGTCACAAAAACGGCAAACAGCGCCCTGCTGTCAACTCCCTGCTGCATCAAACCTTCTCCTCCATTATTTCTTTTCCGTCCTCAGCGCGGTGGTCTGGTTCGTGTCAACGCCCTCTGTGCTCTCCGCCTGAAACAGAATCTTAAGCGTCAGCAGCATCAGCTTTAAGTCCAGCCACACGCTGTAGTTCTCGATGTAAAACAGATCCAGCTTGAGCTTGTCGTACGGAGTCGTGTTGTACTTTCCATACACCTGCGCATAGCCCGCAAGCCCCGCCTTGACCTTTGTGCGGAACGTGAACTCCGGCATCTCCTCCTGATACTGTTTGATGATCTCCGGCCGCTCCGGGCGCGGTCCGATAAAGGACATCTCGCCGCTCAATATATTGAAGAGCTGCGGAAGCTCGTCAATCCGAACCTTGCGGATAAATCTGCCGATCGGTGTGATGCGGCTGTCATTCCTGGACGCAAGCCGCGCAACGCCGTCTTTCTCGGCGTCCGGCCGCATACTGCGGAATTTGAGAATCTGAAACGTTCTCATGTCGCGCGTGCACCGCACCTGCCTGTACAAAACCGGACCGCCGTCATACAGCTTGATCGCTACAGCCGTCACAATCATGAACGGCGCCGTGACAACCATCAGCACCAGCGCACACACGATGTCGATCAGGCGCTTGAGCACGCGCTGCTCGATCGTCATCGCATACTCCCTGGTGAGCAGAATCGGCGTGTCAAAGAGATGCAGCTGATCGGAACCTTTGATCATAATATCGGGAATCTTGGGCATCATATATACCCGGATCCCCCTGCTGTAACAGAATTTTAAGAGCCTGTTGCGCAGCATAGTGTCCATATCCCACAGCACCACGCCGTCGTAGCAGGTCACAATCTCGCTCTGAAGCGCTTCAAGACCGTCACTCTCCGCCGCACATTTGATAATATTGTACTTGTCTCTGCGCGTCTCAAACTTTTTTAAGATATCCTCCGTCGGCCGGCATCCGCTGATAAACAGCAGGCGCTTCGGCGGAAAAAAGCGCTGGTAGAGCCTGTGGCTCACAAACGTCCACGCAGCTGACACCACGATCTGCCCCAGCATCATCAGCATCAGCGGATAGGCAGTGACCAGCCCCAGCGAGAGCAGCGCTATCTGAAAGTACGAGACTACATTGGCACACAGAAGCGATATCACCTGCGAAAAAAACACATCCATCGGCTTGAGATACCCCACCTTGAGTCCGCCGTAGGTTCCCGTAAAAAACAACAGCAGTATAAAATAAACGGCGGCAAGAAGCCAGAAGCCCTTTCTGTGAAAACTTCTCCACATACCGCTCTGCATGATGTCATTGTAAACCTTATGCCAGACATAAATGTACAAAACTGTCTGAAACACAAGCCCTATCAACGACATCTGTAATATAATTGTCCTCTTTGCTGCCTCTATCCGTCCCACTGTCCAGCCTCCAAACCAAACATACCGTTTATCACAGCCGCCTGAGAACCGCCCTGACTGCCCAAAAGCACATGCAGTACACACTTCCCGCGACAGACAGCTGTTCCTGCCTGCGGTACAGATTCCATATCCTCCTGACCGCAGTCAGCTTGTTTGACGACAAGGTATCTGTACTTCTCCTGTATTTCACCAGATTTTGATCGATGCCGTATCCCGCGCCGTACTTCTTGAGGATGTTCCACCAGGCGGCTGTGTCCTCGCTGGCGACACACGGCATACAGATATCCTCATCTGGTATCTTCTTCCTGTCTATCATCACTGTAGATGTAAATATCGTCGTATTTTTGAGCGCCTGCCGATAGGTGATGCGCTCCGGCACATGCACAACCCTGCCAAGCCCCACGCCCGCAGCGTCCGCAAACTCGTACCCCATAAACACAAACCCGGCCCCGCTGTCGACTGTCCGCTGCAGCTGTCGGATAAACTCAAGCTCAACCTGAAGTTTGTCCGGCAGCCAGATATCGTCCGCGTCGAGAAAACAGATATACTGTCCACAGGCTTCGAGAACCCCGCGGTTTCTCGCCCGTGCAGCCCCGCCGTTCTCGTCCTGCACAATCAGCCTGATGCGCGCGTCCTCCTGCGCCTTCCGGCGGATAATCTCCCTCCCGGAATCCGCCGAGCAGTCGTCCACGAGCAAAAGTTCCCACCGGTCATATGTCTGGCGCTGCACATACCCGATTGTCTCTGCGAGAAACCGCTGCGCGTTGTACACCGGCACAATAATACTGATAAGTCCGTCCTTTTTTTCCACCATACTTAAAATTCTTCCTTGATCAGGTATTTCGGCCGGTCCTTCACTTCCATGTACATCTTGCTCATATACTGCCCCATGATGCCCAGGCAGAGCAGCTGCACCCCGCCAATCAGCGAGATAACGCACGTCATGGAAGGCCAGCCCGCAACCGGATCTCCGTACAGCAGCGCCCTGACAAAGATAAAAATCATGAACACAAACGCCATCAGACAAAATAAGATACCAAACACAGATGCGATTGACAGCGGCGCGGTCGAGAATGCCATAATGCCGTCCAGCGAGTAGAGAAAAAGCTTCCAGAAGGACCATTTGGTCTCGCCAGCCACCCGCTTCACATTCTCGTACTCAATCCACTTGGTCCGGTATCCGACCCATCCGAAAATTCCCTTGGAAAACCGGTTGTACTCCCGCATGGCCAGGATCGCATCGGTCACCTGCCGCGTCATCAGCCTGTAATCCCGCGCGCCGTCGACGATCTCCGTCTTTGATATTTTGCGCATCAGCCCGTAAAACCGTCTTGCAAAAAACGAGCGGATCGGCGGCTCGCCCTTTCGGTCCACACGCCTTGTCGCCACTGAGTCGTACCCCTGTTCAATGTAACCGTACATTTCAGGCAGAATCGCCGGCGGGTCCTGCAGGTCTGCGTCCATGAGCACGGTGTAATCTCCCGACGCCTTCTCCAGCCCTGCAATGATGGCAGCTTCCTTTCCGAAATTCCTTGAAAAAGACACAAGATGAACGCGCTCATCCTGTTCCCGGAGCGCCTTCACAGCCGCTACTGTGCCATCCCTTGACCCGTCATCCACAAATATGAATTCCAGCTCCACATCCTTCTCATGAAAAAATGTTTCCTGCTTCACTGTCTCTGCATAAAAATGCGGCACACTCTCCTCCTCATTATAGCAGGGCACAATGATGCTCAAATTCTTTGTATACGCCTTCAACTACCTTTTCCTCCACCAAATTCAATCCCCGGAATCTATCGTATTTCTAAAAAATCCAGCCATTTTCCCTATAACCTCTGTATTGGTAGGTCTGATCGTCCCATCACCATAAACTTCTTCGAAAAACGCTCTCAGCGTCTCTGGATCTCCATTGTCCCACGCGGTTTCTATCGTATTTCGTATCGCACGCTCCACCTGTTTATCTGTCGTATGAAAACGCTTCGCAACTTCAGGATACAGACATTTCGTGACCGATTTCAGCACTTCAGGCTCCCGATAAACGATCCAGACTGCCTCCCGCAGATAGCGATAGCCCTTCTGCCTTGCCTGAAATCCGCATTTAACCATATGGTATGTAGTTCGCCTATAGATATTTACCCTCGAACACCCATCATCCATATTTACTTTCATCACACCCTAATTTACTGCGCACAGCACCTTTCCTGCAACACGCCCCCATTCCTTCTCTACAGTCTGGCTTCCCCGACATTTGCCCGAAACCAGTCGTAAGCCAGCTTCACGCCCTCCTCGAGCTCGACTTTGTGTGTCCATCCAAGGTTGTGCAGTTTTGTCACATCTGTCAGTTTTCTCGGTGTGCCGTCAGGCATATCCTTATTCCACACGATCTCTCCCGTGTAGCCTACAACGCGCTGGACAATCCCGGCCAGCTCCCGGATTGTCACTTCCTTTCCAGTGCCGATGTTCACGTGCTGTTCCCCGTCATAGTTCTCGAGCAGAAATACGCACGCATCTGCCATGTCGTCGACATACAAAAATTCGCGCAGCGGGGTGCCCGTCCCCCAAAGCTCCACGCTCGGTGCATTGTTAATCTTCGCATCATGAAATTTCCGGATCATCGCCGGCATGACGTGGGACCCTGACAAATCATAGTTGTCGTATGGTCCGTAGAGATTTGTGGGCATACAGCTGATAAAGTCATCCCCATACTGCCGCTTGAAAAATTTGCACATCTCCATGCCGGAAATCTTCGCGATCGCGTATGCCTCGTTCGTCTCCTCAAGTGCACCTGTGAGCAGCGCATCCTCCGGGATCGGCTGCTGCGCCATCCGCGGATAAATGCAGGTGCTTCCAAGAAACAGGAGCTTCTTTACCTGATAGTCATGACAGCTCTTGATCACGTTGCACTGAATCTGCATATTCTCATAGGCAAAATCTGCCGGCGCCGTGTTGTTTGCGTTGATCCCGCCGACCTTCGCCGCCGCGAGCACGACCACATCCGGCCGCTGTTCCTCAAAGAAACTGCGCACCGCCTGTTGACTTGTCAGGTCAAGTTCTCTGTGCGTCCGGCCGATCACGTTGGTGAAGCCCCTTGCCTCCAGGTTTCTGACGATCGCAGAGCCAACCAGTCCCCTGTGCCCTGCGACATATATCTTATCTGCCTTATTCATCGCATCCTCCATCCCTAGTACAACATTTCCTAATCCCTCATACACTTAGCACTCACTATTTACGCCATCGCAAAGGACTGGTACAGTCCTTATGTTGTCGTCAGTCAACAATGCCACCGCATTGCCTCCTTCCTCCGCCTTGCGCTGACGAAAAGATCAAGCACTAAGTATATGTGGATTAAGAAAACGCTGTACTAGCAGTTTTCCACACTACTTTTCATCTTGTACTGCGCGCACGACATCCCTGCGACTTCCCGCAGATCTGCGTCCATCATCATGGACACGAGCGCCTTAAAGTCCACCTTCCGCTTCCAGCCGAGCTCCCGCTCCGCCTTCTGTGCATTTCCCCAGAGAAATTCCACTTCCGCAGGACGGTAGAACTCAGGGTTGACATCGACGAGCAGTCTCCCTGTCTCCGCATCATAGCCCTTCTCGTTGACGCCCTCGCCCTCCCAGCGGATCGCGATGCCGAGCTCCTCAAATGCCGCCTCCACAAACTGGCGCACGGTGTGCGTCTCGTTGGTTGCAAGTACATAGTCTCCGGGCGCCTTCTGCTGGAGCATCAGCCACATGCCCTCCACATAGTCACCCGCATATCCCCAGTCCCTCTTGGCATTCATATTTCCGAGGGAGAGCTTGTCCTGCTTTCCTGCAATGATATTTGCGATCGCCAGCGTGATCTTGCGCGTCACAAAATTTTCTCCGCGCCTGGGGGATTCGTGATTGAACAGGATTCCGTTGCACGCAAACATATTGTAGGACTCCCTGTAATTTACGGTTATCCAGTAGGAGTACAGCTTTGCCACCCCGTAAGGGCTCTTGGGGTAAAACGGGGTCGTCTCACTCTGCGGCGCCGTCTCGGGAAGCCCTCCAAAAAGCTCCGAGGTCGATGCCTGATAATATCTGCAGTTGCCCCCGTTGACCCGAATTGCCTCTAACAGCTTCAATGTGCTGACACCCGTCGCGTCCGCCGTGTACTCCGGAACTTCGAACGATACGCCCACATGGGACTGCGCCGCAAGATTGTAGACTTCCGTGGGCCGGATCTCCCCGATGATGCGCATGAGGTTGGATGAGTCTGTGGTGTCCGCAAAATGCAGGAAAAATTTTACCTTATTGTACTCTGAGCGGATCAGATGGTCGATGCGCATCGTGTTTGAGATGCTGTGCCTTCGAATGAGTCCGTGAACCTCATATCCTTTCTCCAGCAGAAACTCTGCCAGATAGGAACCATCCTGTCCCGTAATTCCTGTGATCAATGCTATATTGTTCATATCGTTCCTGTTTCCTTTCTGTCCATCCTAATTTTCATTCCAAAATATGCCACTTTCAGTATACCCATACTTTCTCAGAATGACAAGTTTTTTATATATTCTGCGATCGCCTTTTCCCAGTCTGCAAACATGTGATCTGTGGTGAGCTTGAGCATATAGTTCTCCAGCACGGAATACGCCGGCCGCGGTGCCACCACACCCGACACATTCTTGTCATACTGCTCTGTCGTGACCGTCTCCACCACGGTGGACTTCCCTGTCAGGCGGTAGATCTCCCTCGTGAAATCCGCCCAGTTCGTTATCCCCTCACAGGTTCCGTGAAAAAGCCCAAAATTGTCTGTCGGGAGCAGGTATGCGATCGCCTTTGCGAGCTCGTCCGCACTGGTCGGGGAGCCATACTGATCCCCCACCACCGTCACCCTGTCATGATTCTGCGCAAGGCCGAGCATCGTCCGCACGAAATTTTTGCCCTCTCCGTAGAGCCACGCCGTTCGGATGATAAAATACTCGCGCGCAAACGCCTTCACAAACTGCTCGCCGGCAAGTTTCGTCCTGCCGTACACCGCTTTAGGATTCGGCGTGTCAAACTCCGTGTACGGCACATCCGCCTGCCCGTCAAACACGTAGTCCGTCGAGATGTGCATGAGTTTCGCGTGATATCTGGACGCCGCAATGCTCAAATTTCTCGGCCCGATCGCGTTGATCCGGTACGCGTTGTCCACATCAGTCTCACAGCCGTTCACGTTCGTGTGCGCCGCACAGTTGATGATCGCGTAGGGCTTCACCTCCGCCACAAACCGGTTCACATCATCAATTTTTGTGATGTCCAGCTCGCCGACATCCGTGTTCACGCACTCATACTCCGTGCCGTCCTGATAAACTTTGTTGATTGCACGCCCGAGCTGTCCGTTGCCGCCCGTGACAATGATTTTTTTCACCATACCCATTTTCCCTGACTTTCCTTTCCTGATAACCTTATCTTTTCTCATACAACCAGACTCTATTCACCGCAAAACACAAGACCTGCATTTGCTATAACGCGAAATTAGCCCGAAGCTCCTTCGGACTAATCCCCTCTCTACTCGCCCAACCCGTCCTCTATAACCCTGATCATAGTTGACAAAGCCTCATTCTCGTCTGAACCTTCACAAAAAACCTCAATCTCGTCACCACTCTTGATGCATGCGCCAAGTACACTGAGCACACTCTTGGCATTGGCCGTATTTCCGCGGAATGTAAAGGTTATCAGCGAGTTAAACAGCATCGCTTCCTTACATAGTATTCCTGCCGGACGCAAATGCAGCCCTGTCGGGTTCTTGATAACTACTTTCTGACTAACCATATCTCACACCTCCGAATCGTAAATCTTTTCCTTTCTTAATGGTACTGTGTGCGTCAAAGCATTACATTCTGAATCAGCTCCGCAAGCTCCTGCGCCTCTCTCTCTATCATCTGCTGGTCCTTTCCCTCTATCATCACACGCACCAGCGGTTCTGTGCCGGACGGTCTGATCAGCACCCTGCCCTCGTCCGCAAACTTTGCGCTCACGCGCTCAACTGCCTCCGCAATCTCCGTGTACTCCATATAGCTGTTCTTTTTGTGGTTGGGAACTTTCGCCCCGACAAGTGCCTGCGGAAGCACTGTCATAATCGTCGCCAGCTCCGAGAGCGCCTTTCCAGTGTCCACCATCACCTGCAGCAGGTGCAGAGCACTGAGCAGGCCGTCGCCCGTCGTATTTTCATCGAGAAAGATGATGTGCCCCGACTGCTCCCCGCCAAGGTTTGCTCCGATCTCAAGCATCCGCTCTAGAACGTACCGGTCGCCCACCTTCGTCTGCTCGATATTGATGCCGTTCTCCTTTCCCATAAGGAAAAATCCAAGGTTGCTCATCACAGTGGCGACGATCGTGTCGTCCCTGAGCGTGCCCTTTGTCTTCATGTGATTGCCGATAATCGCCATAATCACATCCCCGTCAACCTGATTTCCGTTCTCATCCACCGCGAGAAGCCTGTCGGCATCTCCGTCAAACGCCAGCCCTGCATTGGCCTTCTCATACACAACGCGCGCCTGAAGCTCCCCCATGTGGGTCGAACCACAGTTCGCATTGATATTTGTCCCGTCCGGGGTATTGTGGATCGCCACAACATTCGCGCCGAGCTCCTTGAGTGTCTCCACGGAAGTGTAGTACGATGCCCCCTCCGCACAGTCCACCACGATCTTCATGCCGCTCAGATCCACAGGAACCGCCCGTACTGAGTGGTTGATATACTCCTCCCTGGCGTCCGTGCGGTACTTGATCTTGCCCACGCTCGGCCCTGTCGGGAACTGAATGTCCTTCATGCCGCTGGCGATCAGCGCCTCAATCTCATCCTCGAGGGAATCCGGCAGCTTAAACCCGTTCCCGTCAAAAAACTTGATTCCGTTAAATTCAACGGGATTGTGGGAAGCCGATATCACAACCCCGGCATCGACTCTGTACTTTTTGGTCAGATAAGCGATTGCCGGCGTGGGAATCACGCCCACATACACCACGTTCGCCCCCACGGAACAAGCGCCCGCCATCAGTGCATTCGCCAGCATATCGCCCGAGATACGCGTGTCACATCCCACCATGATCGTGGGCTTATGCGCATTCTCCTTCGACAAAACATACGCGCCCGCCTGCCCCAGCTGCATCGCCAGCAGCGGTGTCAGTTCATCATTTGCAACCCCCCGCACTCCATCTGTACCAAATAGTCTAGCCATCTTCTCTAACCCTCCAATTATTCGTTATTGTCGCTGCCACCGTCCGCCTCAGGCGCCTGCACAATCACCGTCATATAATAGTTCTGATCCAGTGTCACGTTGTCCGGCAGGTTAAATACAACCTCCCCCTGATAGACTCCCGCAGCCCACTCTTCAAGCCCTGTCTTATCGAGAAGTGCCTTCATGTCAACCACGCCGATCACGCTCTCGGCATTGATGACATCCACTGCCGCCCTCGTCCCCGATATGCGGATCGTGTAGTGGTCCTGACTCTCCACCTCCCGCAATGTCACTTCAAAATTCTCCGGCGGATTCCCAGCCGCAAAATTCCGCGCCGGAACCTCGATATCTTTCCTGACAATCTGCTCGATGCCGACAGTGACGCTCACATTTCCGCCAAAACTGCTGTCGGCAAACTGTACGCCCGACGGAAGATGTTTTTTCACATTGACGATCGCCGTCATATTTTCTGTCATACCCTCCACGCTGAGCGCCGGGTCGGAAATGACAATCCGTGTCAGACCATCGAGAACACTGCTCCTGCCCGCAAGAGTCACCGTCTCTGGCATACTGAACACATCCCTGCTCACGACATAGCCATCTGCAGGTTCATCCTGCACGACAAACTCAAGCGGAACGATCTTTGTCGCAAGGATCGACACGGCAACGTTCACGGTTGTGATATTCATCTTGATTGAACTGTTCTTGATCTCCTTGTTGTCCGAATCGTAGAGCTTTAACTCCACACTTGTGTTAATGTCGGATGTATATCCGTCAATGTTGGCCACAGCGTCAATGTGGTCGATCTGATTGATCAGCGACTCCGGCCCGGAGTACCGCACCACATTCTGGCTCGGTTTGACGTCACCGACCACATAGCCCTCCGCAGGCGCTCCGTACGTGGATACATTGATAACCTTCTGACCGCGCACCATGTTCTCTATGGCAAACTTCACATTGTCAATGTTCGTCCGAAACTCAAGTTCCGAGTTGTTGCGCACACTCGACACCTTGATGCCCGCAGTGTTCATAAACGATAGCTCCGACATATCTGCGACTGCCTTGATGTCCTCCCTGGAAATGTTCGAAAGTACTGTGTCCTTCCCCCTCACTGTGACATTGACAGAATCCGTCCCGTCAAGAATGTCATAGACTTTTCCCTCGTTTGTCACCATATCCGCGTTGATGATCTCGACCGGAATATTGTTAAACACCACTGTCTTGACCGGATTGTTGATATTGTCCACCACGCACCACAGACCGCAGGATACGACCACCGCCAGAATCTTGAGTCCGAAATTGTTTGTGATCATCCTGACCGCTTTCTTCAACACACTATTTTTCATCCTTAGCCCTACCTTTCCAGAGCCTGCGCTTCTTGTTCTCCTCCACTTCCTTATTCTGTATTGCGCTTATTTTCTCCCGCAGTCCGTTCGCATCAAGATTGCGGTACAGCTTTCCCTCATATGTGACACTGACGTGACCGGTCTCCTCCGACACGATGATCGTGAGCGCGTCCGTCACCTCCGAAATCCCCACTGCCGCGCGGTGTCTCGTTCCGAGCTCCTTGCTGATCTCCATGTTGTCGGACAGCGGTAGATAACAGGTTGCCGAAACCACTCTGTTTCCCCGTATGATCACCGCGCCATCGTGAAGCGGCGTATTATGTTCAAAGATATTGATGATCAGCTGGCTGGAAATCAGTCCGTCCACCTCAATACCCGTTCTCTCGTACTCTGTGAGCAGCACATTCTGCTCGATCACCATGAGCGCGCCCGTCTTCACCTTACCCATCTCAAAGCTCGCCTTCACCAGATCATTTACGGTCTTGTCTGAAAAGCGCTCATTTGTCGGCTTCTCAAAGGTGATCAGGTTTGTGACAAAACTCTTCCGCCCCAGTTCTTCCAGCGCGTGTCTCAATTCAGGCTGCAAAATGACAATCACCGCAGTGACGGCAAGGCTGAGCACATGCTCGACAATCCATATGATCGTGTTCATGCGGAACAGAATTGCCAGCAGGATGAACACCATGATAATGATGATTCCCTTCATCAGAAGCCACACCTTTGTGTGCTTCACCCATGCCATAATCTGGTACAGCAAAAAGGATATAATGACAACCTCCACTATATCCACCCACCTGATGTTAAAACCGCGCAATGACAACGTCTCAAAAACTGAACTAAGGCGTTCAAGAATCATATCCATATTGATCCATCCCTCTTATCTATCCCTCTCCTGCTCTCTGACTGCCTTCTCCGGTACTCTGATTGTCTTGACCCGCTTCTGCGGCGCCGCCACCGTATTCTTGGGAATAGCCTTCACATAATAATAGTATTCATCATCCTCAAACTGCACATACTCCGTCCTGGAATAATCGACATTAAAGACAAAAAATTCCAGGATTTTCGCCAGAACCACCGACAGCAAGCTCCCGATAATCAGACCGGCCACCGAGAGATTTGTATTGTACATCAGGTCCCCAAACAGAAGCACCAGCACCTCGAGCAGCGCCCCTGTAACCATGGCGATGGTCCACGCGTAATCCACGCTGAGCCTTCTGATAAAATACACGACAATCACGGCGGCCACAAAAGCTGCAAGCGTCACGTACATCGCCCTGTTTCCAAGAATTCCGTCAATGACATACCGAAATTTCTCAAGCGCGCCGTCCTCCTCAAAGGTGTTCAGCACCGGGGCGCTTCCGACCATATAGCTCACTGTGTAATACACAATCGCACCGCTCGCCACAGACACTGCAGACACCGGAGTCCCGACAAGCCCCATCGCGATCGGAACCACATACGGTATCTTCAACATAAAGCACAGCGGCGTGAGCAGCACTGCAATTGTGTCTTTTGCTGAAAATCGAAGATAGAGGATAAACAGCAGCAAAAATACAACCAGTGCCACAAGCGCGCACTCCATTGAAAATTTGTACAGATGACCAAGCGTGACGCCCGCCGCCACAAGCACGATGCAATTCATCGGCAGAACGGAGCACATCAGCGCGAGCACCAGCACGACCGGTGCCTTTTTCAGCTCGCTCATATAGCCTATGCTGCTGTTGATCATGATGAGTGTCACCAGCGTCAGCAAAAACTTAAAAAACGGTGTGAGGTACAACTCATACTTACTGTAAAACTTTTTTAACTGTTCCCTAAAAACCAAAAGGTTTGTCATAATTATTTCCTCTCTAACCTTACTTTCAATCCCGAAAAACTACTTTTTCGTCTCCCTGTCGTACATGTAAGCAAGTTTTTTGAGATTGTTGTAATATATCTTAAGGCTCTTTTTTGCCTTTGTGTAGCGATACGTATAAACGCCATATGAAATCAATGCATATGCTGCCGTAAAGATCAGATAATAAATAATCACCGACTTCGCAAAACCAAACAGATCCATCTTGTAGATGTCTGCCATAAAAACTTCCAGATCATATAATATAAACATTGCAAATAGGATAACATATGCTATCGTTGCACTGATAATGGATTT
Source organism: uncultured Lachnospiraceae bacterium (assembly GCA_947175845.1). Lineage (GTDB taxonomy): Bacteria > Bacillota > Clostridia > Lachnospirales > Lachnospiraceae > COE1. Next base: position 21,657 of record CAMWOK010000002.1, read on the forward strand.
GATAACCTGCAGTCCGATATAATCGCCCCGGAAATAGTTGCCGATCGCAACGTTTTTTCTTCCTTCCACGGCCTCATAACACGCCATCCTGGTCATCAGTCTGATTCTCTCTTCATTCAACATAACTCTTTTCCTTAAGCAACCTTATTTCTGCAATTTTCATCACAGCCTACTGCCTGTCAAGAAAACGCATCTTATTTCCTGTCGACTGCGGTTTCTTAGGCTCCACAAGGACAGCCTTCGGCTTATCCATCACGCTGGAGAGGCTGTTTGTCATCTCGCGCTTACACTTCTCGCAATACTTACCAGAGCGGATCATCTCACCGCAGTTCTCACAGGGAATCTTTACCGGGGAATCCGCTGTAAACTCAAGCCGCTCCTCGCGGATCCACTGCTGGATCTGTCCTGGTTCCACCTCGCACTCCTCCGCAACTTCCTTGATGTCCGCCATGCGGTGCTCACGGATGTATTTCTTCACTTCCTGAAATTTTTCCTCAAGCTTCTCCTTGCACGCCGGGCAGATTGGCATACCTGCTATGTGGTTAAAAAGTTTCCCGCATTTTCTGCAATTTCTTACATTCATTGAAAAATACCTCCATTGTAAATATTATTCCTACATCCCTTCGCCGATGCAGAGTGCTATGAAATAGACCGACCTCACACCATGCCGCTTCAACTCCATGGCAACGGCATCTAATGTACTTCCCGTCGTGTAGATGTCATCGACGAGAATCGTTTTATTTAATTTTACAACATTTGTGCTGATATGGAAAGCCTTTTTCAAATTATTTTGTCTTTCCTGTACAGTTAGTTCTTTTTGCGGTACCGTTTTTCTGATTCTTCGCACCAGTTTTTCGTGCATTGCTATCCCTGTAAGCCGCGAAAGCTCGGCAGCAATCAGCTCAGCCTGGTTGTATCCCCTGCTCCTGAGCCGGGAGGCGTGCACCGGAACCGGAACAATGGAATCCGCCCCCATCATGCCTAGCTCCCCTGAAAGCTTTTCGCAGATATCCTTCGCATAAAAAGCCGCATACTCGCATCTCTTTTTGTACTTGAACCGATAGATACTTTTCTTCATGCTCTGATAGTCATAGAGCGCGTAGCCGTAGTCGTACACATGTCTGTGCCGCATACAATCCTGGCAGAATCCTGCCGCCTCGTCCATCAGCTGTTTTCCGCACTGTCTGCAGCGCGGCTCGACAATGTACTGTGGTTTTTCCCTGCACTGCCTGCAGATCAGTCCCTCGCCCATCGGAACGACGTCGTCACATACAGGGCATCTGCGCGGAAACACCATGTTGACCAGCGCATCCCTCACGCCAGGTCCTGATTCATGATCTCGCATATTCTTTCCCTTAATCCCGTATATCGTTTCTGCTCACTCTCGTTTGCGATCATCTGGTTTACGGTATCCCTGCTTCCGAGTATTGTGACGCAGCTCTTTGCCCGCGTCACCCCGGTGTAGAGCAGATTTCTGTTCATCAGCATCCTCGGCCCCGCAAGGAGCGGCAGGATCACCGCGGGATACTCACTGCCCTGCGACTTGTGGATTGTGACTGCATACGCAAGCTCAATCTCGTCGAGACCAGTCATGGGATAGGTCACGCGCCTGAGGTCATCGTACTCCACAGTGAGCGTCTTCGCCGTCGCGTTGATTTCTTTTATCGTCCCCACATCCCCGTTGAACACGCCCTGTCCGCTGTCCACCGTGATACCGTATCTGCTGACAATCTCCCACTCGAGCTGATAGTTATTTTTGATCTGCATCACCTTGTCGCCCAGCCGGAACACGCCGTCTCCATGTGTTAGCTCTGGCTTGTCGGGCGACGGGGGATTCAGATACTGCTGCAAGATGCCGTTGAGTGTCTCCACCCCCAGCGCCCCTTTGCGCATCGGCGTGAGCACCTGAATATCATAGATCCCCGACTGGACGTATTTTGGAAGTTTTTCTGTGATGAGCAGTATCATATGCTTGTAGATCACATTCACATTGTCCCGCTCCAGAAAAAAGAAATCCCTGCTCTTGTTGTCGAGCCTGATCGGTTTTCCTTCATTAATACAATGTGCATTGACGACGATATCGCTCTCGCCCGCCTGGCGGAAGATCCTGGACAGGACGACGGTGGTGATGCATCCGCTCTCCATCAGATCTTTCAGAACCTGACCCGGTCCGACGGAAGGAAGCTGATTTCTGTCTCCCACCATCACCAGCCGCGTTCCGGGCGCGATCGCCTTGAGCAGCGACTGAAACAGGTGGATATCCACCATCGACATCTCATCGATAATAATGACATCCGCCTCAAGCGGATTGAGCTCATTTTTCTCAAAGTGCACAGCAAAAGCCTTCCTGTCATCCGACATATCCCCGTTGAGTTCCAAAAGCCGGTGTATGGTCCTGGCCTCAAATCCCGTCGCCTCCGTCATCCGCTTGGCCGCCCTCCCTGTGGGCGCAGCGAGAAAGATGTCCATCCCCTCCTGTTCAAAATAGTGAATGATCATGTTGATCGTGGTCGTCTTTCCAGTGCCCGGGCCGCCCGAGAGGATAAATATCCCATTTTGCACCGCCTCTGTCACTGCCTTTCTCTGGAGCGCGTCCAGCTCCATATGGCTGCTTTCCTCAAGCTTCTGTATCTTTTTTTCAAGCTGTTCCAGCTCCACTTTGGTGAAGCGTTCCGCCCCGTCAAACGCCTGCTGAAGCTCATACAGCATCCGCGCACAGTTCAGCTCTGCATAGTAAAAGCTCATGCCGTAGATACACAGCATCTTCTGGCCCTCATCCAGCTGCTTCTCCTTGATCACAAGCTTTTTGTCGATCGCGAGATTGGTGATCTGCGGTGCGATCTGTTCGGGTGCAAGCCCAAGCATGTCAGCGGCTTTCGTCAGCAAAAGCTCCTGCGGCAGAAACACATGCCCCTCCGATCCCGCCTGCAGCAGCGTGTACAGAATCCCGCTGCGGATTCTGTAATCCGAGTCCGTGTGAATGCCAATGCGCGCCGCGATCTCGTCGGCGATGCGAAATCCGATCCCCGCCACATCCTCCGCCAGCTTATATGGATTTTCCTGCATAATTTTGTATAGCCCCATGCCATACTGCTTGTAGATCTTGGCTGCAAGCGTGTTGGAAATGCCATATTTCTGCAAAAAGAGCATCGCATCCCGCGCATCCTTCTTCTCCTCGACCTGCTCTGCGATCTCCCGCGCCTTCCGCTCACTGATTCCCTTGATCTCCGCAAGTCTGTGCGGTTCTTCCTCTATGATTCGGAACGTGTCGTCACCGAAATGCCGCACGATGCGTGCGGCAAGCGCCGCGCCTACCCCCTTGATTGCCCCGGAACCAAGATAGCGCTCGACAGCATATCTGTCCTCGGGCGCAACCACCTCAAAGTGCTCTACCTTGAACTGCTTTCCATAGATCGCATGTTCGACATAGGTGCCCTCCGCCACGATGCTCTCCCCCTCGTCGAGGTTGGTAAAAATTCCCGTGCAGGTGATCTCCATCCCCTCCACCTTGAGATTGATCACGCCGTAACCGTTCTCAGTATTTTTGAAAATAATGTGCTCGACAAAGCCTTTGATTTGATCCAAGACGGCCTCCTTATCCTCAACACGAAACAACCGGCCTGTCTTCAGACAAGGTCGGCTGTCTCCAAAGGAACTGCTCCCAGCTCCTTATTATTCCTCTGTAAGCGCCTCCGGCTGTACCACACCGATACCGTAGTTGCGCTTCATCTGCTCGTACAGGATGTTTGCAAGTCCCAGTCCCTCGCCGTCCGTCACCTTTCCGCACAGCTCCTGCACTGCAAAATCCTTAAAATAATCCACCATTTTTGTCGCGTATCCGTCGTCCTCGTCATCGGAGAACACCTTTGTCGTCTCCATCATCGCGTTAAAGACCTGCTCGACAAAATAGGATTCAAACTCCTTGCAAGCCTCCTTGAGCTCCTTCTCATCCGCAGATGTCCCGCTTCCTGCAAGTTTGTTCTGCAGGGTCTGCGCCTTGTTGTTCGAAGCCTGGCTTGTCATGTAATCCGCATATGCGGAACCTGCTCCACCAATATTCATACTGTCATCCCCCTATCCAGTTCACGCCTACCGCTTCAGCTGATTTGCCTGCTGAAGCATCTCGTCCGAGGTGGTGATGACCTTGGAGTTCATCTCGTAAGCCCTCTGTGCCACAATCAGGTTGACCATCTCATCGGCAATCTGTACATTGGATCCCTCAAGGTATCCCTGGATCATTTTTGTCTTGGGCAGATTGTCATTCTCAGCCTCATTCATCGCCTCTCCGCTCGCCGCCGTCTCAGAATACAGGCTATCGCCCTCCTTGCTCAGTCCCGCCGGATTGTTAAACTGCCAGAGTCCGATCTGTATGTCGAGGCTCTCCGGCACGCCCTTCTCATTTGGATAGTACAGCATGCCATCCTTCTGACTCACTGTGATCTTGCTGGTCACAATGTCGTCATCCTCAAGAATGATCGGCTCGCCCTCGGTGTTGAGCACCGGAAGCCCGTCTGTCGTCTCGAGCGTGATCCCCTGCGGGCCAACGGCAAATACAAAGTTTCCGTTTCTCGTGTAATATGTATTTCCATCTGCGCCTCTGATGCCGAAAAACCCGCGTCCGTTCAGCGCAAAATTCGCTGATCCCGGCGTCTCAAGCATACTTCCGTCCGTGAAGATGGAGGTGATCGAAGAATTTCTCACACCCAGGCCCACCTCTGCGCCGATCGGTTTGTTGGCGCCGTTTGCCGTGGTGGTTCTCGTCTGTATGGTCTGATACAGGAGTGATTTGAACTCCATAACCTCCGCCTTGTAACCTGTCGTGTTCACGTTCGCAAGGTTATTGGAAATATTGTCTACATTTAACTGCTGCGCGATCATGCCTGTCGCGCCTGTCCACAAAGAGCGTACCATTTATCTTTCCCTCCTGATATTATCAAACTTTGCTCAGCGTCATCGTCTTTTCAAGCGTCTCGTCAAAGGTTGTCAGCATCTTCTGATTTGACTCGTACTGTCTTGAAATCGTTATCATGTTTACCATTTCCTTGACAACGGATGTGTTTGCCATCTCGAGATATCCCTGATGAAGTTCGGGATCCTCCGCTTCGATCTCCACTGCCCCCTCCTTGGTATCCCACATGGTCTCTCCGTAGTGCGTCAGATAATTGGTGTCTTCAAAATCCGATATTTTGAGGCTCGCCACAAGTCTGTCGTCCTGAAAAATATCGCCGGACCGGTCAAACACAGTGGTGCCTGCCGTCGTGGAGAGCTGGATTCGTCCGTTCTCACCGAGGACATAATCGCCATCCTTCGTCACCAGATAGCCGTCCTTTGTGATGGTAAATCCGCCATCCCGCGTATATTTCGTGGAGGTCTCGCCCGCTTTGTTGGTAAACTCGATGTTGAAAAATCCGCTTCCGCCGAGCGCGATATCGTAGGTGTTCCCGGTATCTCTGAGCGATCCCTGCGAAAAGTCTGTGTAGGTCTCGCCGATCTTCACTCCGAGGCTCATGTTGCCAAGCCTTTTTGGCGTGTTGGGATTCTCGGACAAATCCTTGATTTTTACCGCCATCACTTCCGCGTACGCCTGACTCGTAGAGCCTTCTTTCTTGAATCCGGTCGTATCTGCATTTGCCAGATTGTTCGACATGATATCCATCCTGTACTGCTCATTCAACATACCAGTGTATGATGTATATAGACCTCTAAGCATAAATTCCTCCTAATCTGCTGACTGCATCGACATTTTCGGTGTCAGCATCTGTGTCGGAATCCCGCCTGTCAATCACTCATCCCTGCTGCCCGCAAGGAACTCCACGTACTTGCCTGTACCGATGGCTACCGCCGTCATCGGCTCCTCCGCAGTCATGGTATTGATGCCGGTCCTGGACTCAATCAGGTCCTCGAGCCCGCAGAGCAGGCTTCCGCCCCCGGTGAGCACAATTCCCCTGTCCGCGATATCTGCCGCAAGCTCAGGCGGAGTTTTCTCCAGAACGCTGTGGATCGTGTCGATAATCTGGGAGGTCGTCTCGCGAAGCGCCTCCTCCGTCTCGTCAGAGGAAACTCTGATCGTCTTGGGAAGACCTGTGACGAGATTGCGTCCCCTCACATCCAGATAATCCACTTCCGCTCTCTTAAATGCTGAACCAATTTTAATTTTAATGTCTTCTGCCGTTCTCTCACCAATCAAAAGATTGTGTTTTTTTCTCATATATCTGACAATGGCTTCGTCGAAGTCATCGCCTGCGACCTTGATCGATGCACTGACCACAGTGCCTCCAAGCGATATCACCGCAATATCCGAGGTACCGCCCCCGATATCCACGATCATATTCCCACAAGGTTTTGAGATATCAATCCCCGCACCGATCGCCGCTGCAATCGGCTCCTCAATAATCTTGACATCCCTCGCGCCCGCCTGGTAGGTGGCATCCTCAACAGCCTTCTTCTCCACCTCTGTGACTCCGCTCGGCACACACACCGCGATGATGGGCTTTCTGAATGTCTTTCTGCCCAGCGCCTTCTGAATGAAGTGCTTCATCATCTGCTCGGTCACTTTGTAATCGGATATAACGCCCTGTCGGAGCGGTCTGACTGCCACAATATTTCCCGGCGTTCTGCCGAGCATCAGACGCGCATCCTCACCGATGGCCTTTATCTTCTGCGTGTCCCTGTCAAAGGCAACGACAGAAGGCTCCTTCAGCACGACGCCCTTTCCTCTGATATAAACTAATATACTCGCGGTTCCAAGATCGATTCCAATATCTGTGTATTGCATGGCTGTGTGCCCCTTTCTATGAATTAAAATCAGGTCATGTATCATTCGCTTTTCAGCGCAGTCTTCTGATAACTTAGTATTCCCATTACAGTTATATCTATGAAGACATACTGTAACTAAGCTATTATAACCTAATTTAACCATTTTTCAAAGGGTTTTCACACTTTTTTTACAATAAAAACTTATGAAACCTGAAATCGTACCGCCAAAATGGTTTACAGTAATTATATCGGCCGCTTTTTCACAATACTTTAGTTATTTTCAAAATATTATGTAAATTCATTATATTATCTGACAACTTGTTTGTAAAGCTTTTTATGTAAAAACTGTAACGTCCCCTACCCGTGTACAAAAAAAGACTGCCACCTATCTGTGACAGTCCACACTTGTATCGCTATACTTCCGATCCTGCATACAGGCTTTCCGAAGAAGCGGATGACATCGTACATCTTCCGTCAAACGCAGCCCCCTCGTCGATGACAAGAGAACCGGCTGTGATATTTCCTGCAATCTTGCCTGTCGACAGCAGCTCGAGCTTCCCCTGGACCGTGATATCACCATCCACTCTTCCTGAGATGATGACGCTCTGCGCAGAAATGTTTCCTTTGACCTGCCCCTCTGAGCTGAGAATCAATTTCTTTTCACAGGTGCAGTTTCCATTGATTATGCCGTCAATCCGAACTGTCTCCCCCGAGGTCAGATCGCCGTCAAAGGTGGTCTCCTTTCCGATCAGCGTGCTGACTTTCTCCCGTGCGTCGTCTGCGTACGCAGCGTTTTTTCCCTTACCTAACATGATTTCCTCCTTTTAACCTTTCGCTTCCAGTACCAGCAGCGGATCGATCACCTGCTCCTCATAAATAACCTGGTAATCAAACGGCGTATCGTTCCCGCTGATCACAATCATGGCATCCCGGATCTTCACCTGCTGTCCCGCCGCCACCTGCACATTCGCCTCCTGCTGACACATATAGCGCGATCGATAACCGTTCCCATGATCTACTTCTATGATAATTGGATATGTATCATCCGAGGCAACTGAGGTAACTGTGCCATCTCCCGCGGCGATAATCCGATCCTCCGCCTGTGCGCTGATCGAGATATACGGGTGCTCCTCCGAGTAGGATTCCTTCAAAAGTCCTCCTGCAGTGCAGGGGTACTGGCTCGGGACCGATGTGTCCCTGGGCGTCTCCTCCGGCGCACTCTCCTCTGACTCCGCCGTCTCAGCTTTGACGATCTCAGCCTGCCTGTATAATTCAATCTCTTCTGTGAGGGCCGCATTCTCCGTGTTTAAGGCTTCCTTTTCTCCCTCAAGCTGCTCCACTTTCTGTTCGCTTGCCGCCAGCTTCCTGCGAAGATCATACTCGTTTTTAAAGCGCGCACCCGAACGGTATATCGTCCATGCAAACGTGATGCAGATCACCAGCATCAGGATAACCAGCAGCCGCAGAGCCCTGAGTGGAAAGTAAAACTGTCTGGTTTCCTTTCCCGTGTTGGAGATGAGCAAAAGCGAGAAAGATTCCTTGCGCTTGTGTTTTTGCTGTTTCATAATAATCTCCATTCTGTGTCAAACTATTACAACTATGTTACAATTCTATCACAAATTTGCAAAATGTCAAATCCATTCTTTTGTGGAAATTATTTCATAGAAATTCTTTCATGGAAATTTTTTCATGGAAATCCTTTCAGGAAAGGTTCGTGTTCGCTTTGTCCTGCAAATCCGCCTGCCTCCTAAATATTTTTAAACAGATGAACCTCCGCCCTGAGCTCGTTGGAAATCTCCTGGTTGCTCTCCGCGCGGCTGCGGATGCCCGCCAGCGCCTCCACGAGATGGGACGTGTTGTTCGCGACGATAGTGACGCCCTGCGCGTTCTCCTCCACGGCGGTGTTGATGCCGTTGATACCGTCTGTGATCTGCGATATGGTCTCCTCGAGATTCTGCGATTTGCCGCTGAAATCACCAATCATGCTGTCGATGCTGTCCGCGTCGTTGTGGTACTGGCTTGCGATATCGACAAACTTATCGTAGTCGACAAGGACTGCCGTGTCGATGAAGTTCAACATCTCGTTGGCATTGCGCGCGAGCTCCTCGACCGCCTGCGTCACAGCCACGCTGATGTGCTGGATATTGTTTGCCGTATCGCGGCTGTTGTCCGCGAGCACGCGAATCTCGTCCGCCACCACCGCAAATCCTTTTCCTGCATCCCCCGCGCGCGCCGCCTCAATCGAAGCGTTCAGCGCAAGCAGGTTCGTCTGGCTGGAAATGCTCAAAATCTCACTGGTCAGGCCATTGATCTTCTCGACACTGCGGCTGTTTGCAATCGCGCTCTCAAGAAGCTCCCTGTTCGAGGTCATCATGCCGACGGTGTTCTTCTTGCTGTTCACCGCCTCTGCCCGGAAGCTCTGCGCCTTGTTCCTGATATCACTGACAATCCCGGAGCCTTCCCCGGCCCTGCCGCGCATATCCCTGGCAAGCTCAAGCACGTCCTGCGAGCTCTGTGTGACCCGCTCAAGCGTTGCCGCGATCTCCTCCATGCTCGCAGACATCTGCTCCATGGTGGCTGACACATCGCCCGCGCTCGACTCGGACAGCCTGATACTGTCATTGATGGCGCCCACATGCGCTTCCATAGTGTCGGAGCTGGTCTGGATCTTTTTCATGACCATCTGGAGCTGGTCGACAAAATTGTTGACCCCGCCCACCAGCTGCGCGACCTCGTCATGCGTCCTGATGCGGATTCTCTGTGTCAGGTCGCCGTTGTTGTTCTGTATCTCGCCGATCATCTGGTTGAGCTGCGACGCCGCATCCTTTGCCGGCTTCACGATCGACAGGCTGACCACCAGAATCATCAAAACCGCCACCGCCACAAACAGCACACTGATCACACAGGACGCCCCATAGAGCCATGTCGCTTCCGCAACCCGGCTGTCCGCAAGCGTCTGCGCCTCAAGCGTTAACGTCTCCGCAAACACTGCCTGCTTCTCCTGCATGGCCAGCACAATCTCGCGCATCTGCGCGTTCGACGCTATGGCGCTTTCCTTGTCCCCCGCCAGGTAGAGACTCGCAATCTGCTTGATATTCTTCTCGAGCGGTGCGAACTGATTTTTGTACTCCTGCAGCGCCCGCGTCAGTTCCGCATTGTTCAATTCCGCACACAGCTTCTCCATCTTTGCAAACGCGGCATCGATCGGATCGAGCACATCAGACACCGTGTTTGCAAGCCTTGTAGACGACTCCTCGCTCAGCGAAAGCACAATCAGATTTCCATACAGCCGGCTCTCCCCTACATTTTTTGTGACAATCTCATTCTGTGCCAGCAGCTGCATATACGTGTCTGATATCTGGATCACTGCATCTTTGGCGTCTAATATTCCTCTGGAAGAAAAGTACGTATTTACCAGAAAAACGGCAAGTAATACTGTGAGCATAGAATAGATCTTGATACTAATGTGTTTTCTCATTTTGAATCATCCTCTCATTTCATTTTTAATGCTCTAACAGATCCGCCCGATATTTGCTAACTTCCGCTTGTGCACTTTTGCCTATCTTAGCGCCTTTCTGCATCACTGTTCTCTATCATTGTATCACACCGTTTTTCATTTTTACAGATTTTTAATAATTTTTTTCTCTAACTCCTATCTGCCTGCTTCAGCCCAGCCTTTTCCAGCATACGCTTCACGTAGATGCCGGTGTAGGACGCAGGGCACTCCGCGATAACCTCCGGTGTCCCCTCCGCGATCACGGTGCCTCCGCCGTCTCCGCCCTCCGGACCGATATCTATGATGTAGTCCGCCGTCTTTATCACGTCGAGGTTGTGCTCGATGACCACCACGGTGTTTCCGCCCTCCGCGAGGCGCAGCAGGATCTCGACAAGCTTGTGGACATCCGCAAAGTGAAGCCCTGTCGTCGGCTCGTCCAGAATGTAGATGGTCTTTCCGGTGCTTCTGCGGCTCAGCTCCGTCGCAAGCTTGATGCGCTGCGCCTCGCCGCCGGAAAGCGTGGTCGAGGGCTGCCCCAGCTTGATATAGGAGAGTCCCACATCATACAGAGTCTCAATCTTCCTTTTAATAGAAGGAACTGGCTCAAAAAAGGTCATGGCTTCCTCGACAGTCATGTCCAGCACGTCATAGATGCTTTTCCCCTTGTACTTTACGTCGAGCGTCTCCCTGTTGTAGCGCTTTCCCTGACAGACCTCACAGGGCACGTACACGTCGGGAAGAAAATGCATCTCAATCTTGATGATGCCGTCGCCGCCGCACGCCTCACAGCGTCCGCCTTTCACGTTAAAACTGAACCGCCCCTTGCTGTAACCCTTTGCTTTCGCGTCGACGGTCGAGGCAAACAAATCCCGGATCTGGTCGAACACACCTGTGTAGGTTGCCGGGTTGGAGCGCGGTGTCCTGCCAATCGGAGACTGGTCGATCGCGATCACCTTATCGAGCTGATCCACTCCGTCAATCTTCTTAAACTTGCCCGGAATTGTGCGCGCTCTGTTGAGTTTCTTTGCGAGATACTTGTACAGGATCTCGTTCACAAGAGACGATTTCCCGGATCCGGAAACCCCTGTCACACAGGTAAATACGCCGAGCGGAAACTTCACGTCAATATTTTTGAGATTATTTTCTGCCGCGCCCTTCACCGTGAGCCAGCCCGTCGGTTTTCGCCGGTTCTCCGGCACCGGGATCTGGATTTTCCCACTCAGGTACTGGCCTGTGATGGACTCCGGCACCTGCATAATCTCCTGCGCGGTTCCCTGCGCGATCACCTCTCCGCCGTGCTCGCCCGCGCCGGGGCCGATATCGATCACATGGTCTGCAGCCAGCATGGTGTCCTCGTCGTGCTCCACCACCAGAAGGGTGTTGCCCAGCCCCTGCAGGTTGCGCAGCGCGGCAAGCAGCTTGTCGTTGTCCCGCTGGTGCAGACCGATGCTCGGCTCGTCCAGGATATAGCACACGCCGACAAGTCCCGACCCGATCTGCGTCGCCAGGCGGATGCGCTGCGCCTCACCGCCCGAAAGGGAAGCAGTCCCTCTTGACAGACACAGGTATTCCAGCCCCACGCTTGCGAGGAACCCGACCCGCGCACGTATCTCTTTCAAAATACGCTTTCCGATCAGCTGCTGCTGGCTGGTCAGCTCCATCGTATCGAGAAAGCGGCAGAGGTTTGTGATGGACATGGAGGTGATCTCGTAAATATTTTTGTCGCAGACCGTCACCGCCAGGGACGTCTTTTTCAGGCGCCTTCCACCGCACTCCTTGCAGGGCGTGATGCGCATAAACGTCTCGTACTCCTGTTTGATACCCTCCGACGCAGTCTCGCGGTATCTGCGCTCCACGTTCTTGAGCAGTCCCTCAAACGCCACGGGATACGTCCCCTCCCCGCGCTGTCCCTTATAGTACACGGTGACTTCCCTGCCCTTTGTGCCGTTTATCAGAACATCTTTCACCGATTCTGACAGCTCCTCGAACGGCGTGTCAAGCGAAAAATCGTACGCCTTGCACAGCGCCTGCAAAATCGCGTTGGTGAAGCTGCCTTTGTCCGCACAGGACTGCCAGCCCATGACCGCTATCGCCCCCTGACTGATACTCAAGCTCTTGTCCGGCACGATCAGGTCCAGATCAAACTCCATCTTATAGCCGAGTCCAAAACACTCCGGGCAGGCGCCGAACGGATTGTTGAACGAGAAACTTCTCGGTTCCACCTCGTCGATGCTGATGTTGCAGTCCGGGCAGGCAAAGCTGTCGGAGAAATTCATCATCTCACCGTCGATCACGTCGACCATCAGCAGTCCTTCCGAGAGCGCCATGACATTCTCGATGGAGTCGGTCAGCCTGCGCTCGACGCCCTCCTTCACGGCAATTCTGTCCACGATAATCTCAATATTGTGCTTGATGTTTTTTTCCAGCTTAATCTCCTCGGCCAAGTCATACAGATTCCCGTCAATGCGGACGCGCACATAACCGCTCTTCTTCGCCCGGTCAAGCACCTTGGCGTGCTCGCCCTTCCTGCCGCGCACCACGGGCGCAAGCAGCTGAAGTTTCGTGCCCTGCGGCAGCTCCATAATCTGATCCACCATCTGATCGACCGTCTGGCGTTTGATCGCACGGCCACAGTTCGGGCAGTGCGGTATCCCGATGCGCGCGTACAGCAGCCTGAAATAGTCATAGATCTCTGTCACGGTCCCCACTGTGGAGCGGGGATTCCGGTTGGTGGATTTCTGGTCAATGGAAATCGCAGGGGGC
>CAMWOK010000003.1 GCA_947175845.1 uncultured Lachnospiraceae bacterium
GAGAAGGCGGGAAAGTCGGACTGCATCACGCTTCTTGAGGGGGACGCCGCAGATTTGCTGCCATCCATGAAGGAGGAGGGCGTGTTCGATCTGATTTTTATGGATGCGGCGAAGGGACAGTACATTAATTTTCTCCCGGATATTCTGCGGCTGTTGTCATCGACGGGGCTGTTGGTGTCGGACAATATCCTGCAGGAGGGCGAGCTGATAGAATCAAAATACGCGGTAATCCGCAGAAACCGCACGATTCACAACCGGATGCGGGAATATCTGTACCAGCTGACGCACTGCGAGGCGCTTGAGACGACGATACTGCCCGTCGCGGACGGCGTGACGCTGTCGGCAAAACGGCCGGCTGGCGCTGTGACTGTGTGAGGATTGCAAGCGATGAAAAACGGAGGAGTAGCATGAATACAAGACGACCGGAAAGACCGGAACTTCTGGTGCCGGCAAGCAGTTTAGAGGTGTTGAAAACGGCGGTCATATTTGGCGCAGACGCGGTGTACATTGGCGGGGAGGCGTTCGGGCTGCGCGCGAAGGCAAAGAATTTTTCAGCGCAGGAGATGGCGGAGGGGATTCAATTTGCGCACGCGCACGACGTGAAGGTGTACGTCACTGCGAACATTCTGGCGCACAATGACGACCTTGAGGGCGCGCGGGCTTATTTTGCAGAGCTGAAAACGATAAAACCCGACGCGCTGATTATCTCGGACCCCGGAATGTTTATGATCGCGCGGGAAGTCTGCCCGGAGATCGAGATTCATATCTCCACGCAGGCGAACAACACCAACTATCAGACGTACCAGTTCTGGTGGCAGCAGGGCGCGCGGCGCGTCGTGTCGGCGCGGGAGCTTTCGCTTGCGGAAATCCGGCAGATTCGCGACAGGATTCCCGCGGAGATGGAGATCGAGAGTTTTGTCCACGGCGCGATGTGCATCTCCTACTCGGGGCGGTGTCTGCTGTCGAGCTTTTTTACGGGCAGGGATGCAAACCAGGGGGCTTGCACGCACCCGTGCCGCTGGAAATACGCGGTGGTCGAGGAGACGCGCCCGGGAGAGTATTTTCCGGTGTATGAGAATGAGCGCGGAACCTACCTTTTTAATTCCAGGGATTTGTGCATGATTGAGTACATCCCGGAGCTGGTGGAGGCGGGGATTGACAGCCTCAAGATAGAGGGGCGCATGAAGACTGCGCTCTATGTGGCGTGCGTGGCGCGCACTTACCGGAGGGCGATCGACGACTTTTTTGCGTCGGAGCAGACCTACCGCGACAACCTGGACTGGTACAGGGCGGAGATTGCAAAGTGCACGTACCGCCAGTTTACGACGGGGTTTTATTTCGGAAAACCGGATGAACACACGCAGATTTATGACAGCAACACCTATGTCAGCGAGTATGTTTATCTGGGGATTGTGGAGTCTGTGGACGCGCGCGGGTACGCGAAGTTTGAGCAGAAAAACAAGTTCTGTGTGGGCGATACGATTGAGCTGATGAAGCCGGACGGCCGCAATGTCCGCACGCAGGTGTGCGCTATGTACGATGCCCAGGGGCAGGCTGTGGAGAGCTGCCCGCATTCGAGACAGACGCTGTACGTGGAGCTTGCAGACAGGCCGGACACGTATGATCTGATGCGCGTGGAGGCGGCTGGCGCGGTCCGGACAAATGCTTGATACAGTTCAGTCAATAGAAAGTGAGGAAATCGAAATGAGCGAAACATTAAACGTGGAAACAATCTTTGGTGAGAAGGTCTTTACCGTCGAGAAGATGCGGGAGCGGCTCACCAGAAAGGTTTTTCAGGAAGTAAAGCGGGTCATGGATTACGGCGGAGAGCTATCCATGGCTACGGCGGATGTCGTTGCGAAGGCGATGAAGGACTGGGCGGTGGAGAACGGCGCGACGCACTATACACACTGGTTCCAGCCGCTGACGGGCATCACCGCCGAAAAACACGACTCCTTTGTGTCGCACCCGGACGCGGAGGGAAAGATGCTGATGGAGTTTTCCGGAAAGGAGCTCATCAAGGGTGAACCGGATGCTTCCTCATTTCCGTCAGGCGGACTGCGCGCGACGTTTGAGGCGCGGGGATACACGGCGTGGGATATCACGTCGCCCGCGTTCCTCAAGGAGTCCGGCTGCGGTGTGATTCTTTGCATTCCGACGGCGTTCTGCTCGTACACGGGCGAGGCGCTCGACAAGAAGACGCCGCTTCTGCGCTCCATGGAGGCGCTCAACGAGCAGGCGCTTCGCATTGTCAGGCTGTTTGGCGACAAGGAGGCCACAAAAGTTATCGCCTGCGTCGGCGCGGAGCAGGAGTACTTCCTTGTGGATAAGGATCTCTTCCTGCAGAGAAAGGATCTGATGTTTGCGGGGCGCACACTGTTTGGCGCGCCGGCGCCGAAGGGGCAGGAGATGGAGGATCACTACTTTGGCGTCATCAAGGAGCGCGTCGGCGCGTACATGAAGGATCTGAACGAGGAGCTATGGAAGCTGGGAGTTTCCGCCAAGACGCAGCACAATGAGGCCGCGCCGGCGCAGCATGAGCTGGCGCCGATCTATGAGACGGCAAACATTGCGGTGGATCACAATCAGCTGGTGATGGAGGCCATGAAGCGCATCGCCTACAAGCATGATCTGCGGTGCCTGCTCCACGAGAAGCCCTACACAGGTGTCAACGGTTCCGGCAAGCACGACAACTGGTCCCTGACAACGGACAGCGGGTACAATCTGCTCGACCCGGGCGATACACCCAATAAGAATATACGTTTTCTATTGGTGCTTGCCTGCATCCTAAAGGCCGTGGACACTCACGCAGACCTGCTGCGCCAGTCGGCAGCCGACGTTGGAAACGACCACAGGCTCGGTGCGAACGAGGCGCCGCCTGCCATCATGTCCGTGTTCCTCGGCGACCAGCTCGAGGACGTTGTGCGGCAGCTTGTGGAGACGGGCGACGCGGCGAAGGTCAAGCAGGGAGGCAGGCTTGAGACGGGCGTGTCGACGCTTCCTGACTTCGAGAAGGATGCGACCGACAGAAACAGGACTTCCCCGTTTGCGTTCACGGGAAACAAGTTCGAGTTCCGCACGGTGGGGTCTGCGGACTCTATTGCCAGCCCGAACACGACGCTGAATGCGATTGTGGCGGAGGCGTTCTGCGAGGCGGCGGACCGGCTCGAGCAGGCGGAAGACTTTGACCTTGCCGTGCACGATCTGATCAAGGAGTACATGACAAAGCACCAGCGGATTATCTTCAACGGCGACGGCTATTCTGACGAGTGGGTTGCGGAGGCAAAGCGGCGCGGGCTTCCAAATATCGGGTCCATGATAGAGGCGGCTTCGACCATCACGACGGACAAAGCTGTGGCGCTGTTTGAAAAATTTGGCATCTTCACGCGGGTCGAGCTCGAATCGCGCGAGGAGATTATCTATGAAACGTACGCCAAGACAATCAATATCGAGGCGCTCACGATGATCGACATGGCGGGCAAGGACATCATTCCGGCGGCGGCTTCCTACGCGGGGAGCCTCGCAAACGCGGTGATCGCGGTCAAGGAGGCGGGTGCTACGGCGGCGGCGCAGACAGAGATGCTGTTGGAGGTAGACGGGCTTCTGGCGGATGCGAAGCAGGCGCTCAACACCCTCCGGGAGGTGGAGGCGAAGGCGTCTGCGATAGCGGATGCAAAAGAGCAGGCATTTTATTACAAGGATACAGTGCGCGTGGCGATGGATGTGCTCCGCGCGCCGATCGACAGGCTTGAGATGGTTGTGGACAGCAAAGTGTGGCCGATTCCTACATATGGGGATCTGATGTTTGAGGTATAGGAAACAAAAAAGAGCAGGGGGAACCTGCTCTTTTTCTTCTGCTGTGCGCGGATGGGGTTCCGGCACGCAGGCAGGGGGTTAAAGCCTGCACTTCAAAGAGGTACGAATAACATCAACGCCTGCCGGCAGTCAATTGGAAGCATGTAGACTGCCGTATTTATTATACTATGTACAGCGCGTGCGCATCAAGTCTCGGTTTTTCGCAAAAAAGGTTCTTTTTTGCGCAGCTTACGGCGGTAAACAGACAGCTTAGCGCAGAATGATTGCGGCGGCGGCCTTTTTTGCGTATGATGGGAACAGAAAGAGGAGGGATGGGTATGCAGCCAGTGATTGAAGTGCAGGGCCTGAAAAAGTATTTTGGCCAGGTGCGGGCGGTGGATGACATCAGTTTTGCGGTGGAACAGGGCGAGTTGTTCGGATTTCTGGGGATCAACGGCGCAGGCAAGTCGACGACTATCAACATGCTCTGCACGCTGTATCCGCAGACGGCGGGGGAAATCAAAATCTGCGGTTTTTTGGCGGGCAGGGAGGACGGGGAAATCAGAAAGCGAATCGGGGTGGTCTACCAGAATAACTGCCTTGACGACAGGCTCACGGTCGCGGAGAATCTGCTGCTGCGGGGCGTCCTGTACGAGAAAGACAAGCGAAAGCTGCGAGCAAATATCGAGCAAATCTGCGGCATTCTGGATTTGGATGCGGTGTACCACAGGCGGTTTGCAAAGCTGTCCGGCGGCCAGAAGAGGCGGTGTGAGATAGCGCGTGCGCTGATCAACGCGCCGCAGATCCTGTTTCTGGATGAGCCGACGACGGGGCTTGACCCGGCAACCAGAAATACGGTGTGGGCGTCCTTAGAGAGGCTGCGCAGAGAGAAAAATATGACGATTTTCCTGACGACACACTACATGGAGGAGGCCGCGCGCGCGTCCCATATCGCGATTATGGATGCAGGCCGCCTGAAGGAATACGGGACGCCGTTTTCGCTGAAGGAGCAGTATGCCAGGGACAGGCTCAGGCTGTATGCAAAGTCGCCGCAGCTTGAGAGGCGGCTTGGGGAGCTTGGGGCGGTGTACGCAAAGAAACAGGACTGTTTCGTGATACCTGTCGCAGAGAGCATGGCAGCGCTGCCGATACTTGAGGCTGTGCGGGAGCTGATCGACGGGTTTGAGATGGTGCAGGGATCGATGGATGATGTCTTTTTGAATATCACGGGAAAAACATTGGAGGGATGCGTGTGAGGGAGATTTATTATTTGTCAGCCAGAACTGTAAAGATGTACCTGCGCGATTATGTGTCGGTATTTTTTTCCATACTGTCCATGCTGATTGTGCTGGCGCTGATGGTTGTCTTTCTGGGAAAGATGAACTGTGAGAATGTGGTGGATGCGCTCGCGCAGATAGGCGGTGTGCGCGACACGGCAGCGGACGAGAAGAATGCGGCGTATCTGATACAGATGTGGACGCTTGCGGGTATTTTGGAGGTGAACGCAGTCACCATCACGCTGACGGTCATGGGAACCATGGTGCAGGACGAGGCGAGGGGGCGGCTTGCGTGTTTTTTCATGGCGCCTGTCAGGCGGATACAGATTGCGCTTGGCTATATCTCTGCCGCCTGGATTGTCGGGACAGCCATGTGCGCGCTGACGCTGGCTGTCGGTGAGCTGTACATGGCAGTGTGCAAAAACCCGCTTCTTGCCGCCGCGGACTGGGTAAATCTGCTGGGAATGATTGCGCTCAACACGCTGGTGTACGCATCCCTTTCCTATCTGCTCGCACTGTTCATCCACAGCGAGAGCGCGTGGAGCAGTATTTTCACGATCATCGGTACGCTGGTCGGGTTTGTGGGTGCGATCTATCTGCCGATGTCCATGCTGCCGGAGGGCGTGGGCAGGGTTCTGAAATGTATGCCCATGCTGCACGGGGCGGCGATGATGCGGACAGTCTGTGTCAGGGATGCTGCCGCAAAGACGTTTGACGGACTTCCCGCGGTGGCGGGCGAGACGTTCCGGGAGCAGATGGGTGTCACTGTTTTTTGGGATAGTGGCGGTGTCTCCACGCAGATAACGCTGGCCGATCAGGTGCTTTTTCTTCTGATCTGTGCTATAATCGCCATAGCAGTGTCCGTGCTCGTGAGCAGACGCCGCAGACTGCGGGACCGCTGAGCGCTGTCGGGGTGAAAGGACTTTTGGGAAGTGCTGGAATGATAGGGGTTAGAGATGAAGATTACGATTATGGAGCCAATGGACGGGGAGGAGGATGAGATCATTATCCGCTGCCGTCATCTGGACAGGCCGCTGATGGATCTGATCTATGCTGCCAAAGCGGGTGTGTACAAGATAACAGCCCTGCAGGACGGCAGGTATTTTCAGGTTGCCGCGGAGGACATTTTCTATTTTGAGGCGGTGGACAACAGGGTGTTTCTGTATCTGGAACAGGAGGTCTACGAGACAAAGCGCAGGCTTTACGAGCTGGAGGAAAGCTTTCTGGGAACGGATTTCTTCCGCGCGTCCAAGTCCTGCATTGTCAACCTCGCGAAGGTCAAAAGTCTGAGCCCGGCTTTTAACGGGCGGTTTGAGGCGCTGATGAAAAACGGCGAGCGCGTGATTATTTCCAGACAGTACGTTCCTGTACTAAAGGAAAAACTTGGATTGTGAGGAGGTGTGTTGCGGTGAAAAGGCTCAAGGATATGCTCTTTATCTACATGTGCGTGACTACGTGCGTGCTCTTTGTGACGGCGCTGTATATCACGGTATTCTGGCCGCAGGTGCAGCTTGGCGTGGAGATTTTGTGGCAGATACTGGTAGTGTCCTTTTTGTGCAGTGTCGCCAACTGCATAGTTCCGCACCGGGAGGTCAGCGCCAGGATGATGCTGGCCATCTATATTCTGCGCTACGCAGCGACAAACGCAATTGTGCTGGGCTGTGGGTTCCGGTTCGGGTGGTTTTACGCCGACAACCTGCCGATGGTGCTCGCCATGCTTCTCTCTATCGGGGCGGTCTTTGTGATTGTCTCGGCAGCTGCCTGGCGGCAGGGAAAACAGCAGGCTGCGCTCATGAATGAGCGGCTGCAGGCGTACCAGAGCAAGGAGTAGCGCTCATTCCAGCTCATGGGCAATGCTCCCTAAAAGCTCCCACGCGGCGTCGCGCTCCCGCCGCTGTTCCGGCTTCAGATTTTCGTATGGGCACAGCATAGGATGCTGCCGTTTGATGTCGTGGCGCGCGGGACCGTAGGTCCAGTTATAGTAGGTGTAAAAACGCAGCCAGCGGGTGTGATCGAGCTGGCGGTACATCTCGTGCAGCGACGCGGATTTTTTGGTTTCACAGTAGTTCTGATACGCTTTTTGGGTGATTTCGGGCGTCAGCTCTGTGATGGTTTCATCGTTCAGAAGAACCCGTATTTTCATCAGAAGATGGTCGGCGGCGGCGATTTTGGACTCCCGGTGGAAGGCGTCGAGTTCCTCCCAGGTCTTGTTGGGGTAGGAGACTGCCCGGCAGAACAGTTCGTTGATGGTGATGGCGGCCTTGTTCAGCGCAGTCCGCATAATCTGGTTCGGCGTGTAGATTTCTTCGTTCGTGCCAAAATACGTCACGCCGGGCGTCTTTCGGTTGCTGTGCAGATGGACGGCTCCGGCCACGTGGTAGTAGCTGTTGAGCCGCCAGTAGATATTCCATCCCTGCGTCTCATCGTCGGGACAGATGATGATGCGGTCTGCCTGCTCCATGAGTGTGTGGTTCAACGCCCAGAGTTCTTCGTGAAAGATCAGGGAGTCGGTCGTCTCGGATGTTTTTCCCAGAGAGAAGGTTTCCTGCAGATGACAGTGCGTGGCAAGAAATTCTGCGGCGTCCCCGAAAATGTGATACGCGACATGCTGGTCCACCGCGATAATGTTGGTCAGGATGGCGCGTTCCAGAATACAGTGTCCGTAGTGTCCAAAGCCGATAATCACGATGGTATTCTCTGCTCTGCACAGCGGTTTGGAGTGCCAGTACTGTCTGGCACAGCAGTCATAACTGTGAAAAAAATTAATATTTCCAGAGAGATGGTCCTGCCCGTTTGTGGTTCTGGCATACACCTCTACCGGCAGCGTATGCAGGTCGATCGCGCGGGGATTGACGCCAATGTCATTTTCCTTCATCAGAAAGACTTTGCAGTTCGGGCCGGTATTTTTCTTGTGCGCCACGATCCTGGCGGGGGAGGCGTTGATAAAAAGGCAGGGATAGTCTGGAAATTCTGTCCGTTCATCCCTTTTTTCCCCGAAAATAATGACGGTGTCCGGATCTTCGCGAAGGATATTTGCGGCGAGTGTTCTGGATTCCACGCCGCAGTCCGCAAAATAGTACCAGTTTTTGCGCCGCTGGAATCCGAGCAGAAAAAGCGGGAGCCCTTCGCTGGTGACAAAGGACACAGCGGCGCCGAACAGGGTCATCATAATGCCGGCGGACATCAGCAGAAAGATGACGCCCACTGCCTTTCCAAGCGGCGTCACCGGTGTCAGATCGCCGTACCCCACCGTGGTCAGCGTGACCAGTGAGTACCAGAATGCGTCCTTGAAGGAGCGGATGGTCGCCGCGCTGCTGCCATGCTCTGACAGGCAGAGAATGGCGAGCAGCAAAAGATAGATTGTGAGCAGGAAAATTGTCATACACAGATAGATTTTGTGCCTTCGCTTCATAAGGGCAGACCTCCTGTTACGCGATCGAAAAGGTGCAGGTATCAACCAGAAAAAACAAGGACTGACAAACTTACACGGTCACAGAAAACCCGTCATACGCTGTCACAAATCCCCCGGCGGACGCAAGCTCTGATAGCTCGTCATACAGCGGGCAGCATCCGTGCGAGAAGTGTGTGGCGACGAAGGTGGTGCTGCTGTCCGCGCACCCGGCCTCAAGCATCTGCTCCCGGATGGCAAAGCACGCCTCCAGATTCAGGTGCCCGATGTAGGTGGATCCTGTGCCCATGGTGCAGTCGAGGCTTACCAGGTCAAAGTGCATGGGGCGGATGGCCTCCCATGTCTCCGGGCAGATGGCACCGGTGTCATTTCCGTAGAAGATGGTCTTGCCGCAGTCGTCCGTCACCGTGTAGAGCAGGCAGTTCTCCCTGGGATCATGAACTGCCTTGAGCGGCAGAATCCGATACTTCCCGGAAGCAAACGGCGAGAAGGCATGGACCTCGGAAAAACGCACAAAGTCCGCCAGATGTTCTGGTGCCTCGGAATTGACCAGAAGTTCCCGGTACATCTGATGGCATTTTTCGTTTCCGTACAGGCGCATCGCCTCGCTGTCCTGACCGTACGCATACGGGTCTGAGCGCAGAATCAGCTCAAGCGGGGAGAAGTGGTCGCAGTGCGAGTGTGTCAGAAGCACGGTTTTGACCGAGTCCAGATTCAGATCATACTGCAGCGAATGGCTGAATGTGTCGGGGCCAAAGTCCATCAGCAGGTCGTCGTTTATGAGGATCTGCGGGCGGCTTCGGATATTTCTTCCCTTTTTGATGCGCGCGGCCTTGCAGTTGTCGCAGTGGCAGAAGGGGGCTGGCCACCCCTCCGCCGCCGCAGTTCCAAGATATAGCAGTTTCATAGATCGTTCTCCTTTCGTGTGTTCAATAACAGCATTGTTCTTGATTAATATCATATCTTTTATCGCGACATTTTTCAACAGATATATCACAGATTATACAGCGGCACTTTCCTGACTGACATAGATATCCAGCGTTCCGCTGCAGTGTTCCAGCGCCTTGCGCAAGAGAACTGCAGCGCCGGGGCGGTATGGGTTGTGCGCGGTCTTTGCGTCGAGTTCCGCACCGCCGTCCATGACGCGCACGCGCTGTCCGGGCGCGTTTTCTGCGCCGGTGTGGAAGCAGAATGTAACAGTGCGTCCAAAGCAGTCATAGCAAAGACAGAGCCCGTCCGCCTCCGGCGGAAGTACAGGGTCTATCTGCAGATCGCTCTGCGTCAGGCGGATGCCCAGGATATTCTGGATAACCTGCCGGATATAGATGCCGGGGCCGCTCGAGTACAGCCGCCACCCGCCTTTCACGCCGATCCCGCCGGATTTTAACAGGGAGAATGCCTCGGCGTAGCGGTAGCGGTCGGGATAGGCGCCGTCGGAGCTGCTAAAGTACAGATTGCTCTGGCGGATGCACGCGTTCGGCACGCTGTCCTGTATCTGGATCGGGTTGACACAAAACAGGCAGTCCCACGCCTCGCGGGCGTCGCCCAGCTTTGCCATCGCCTCGATATAGCGGATGTGCGCGTGGGTGTACTGCAGGCTGATTTCCCGCCCGACATTGGCGGCCTGCTCCGCGCGCCGGAACAGATGACTGACACCGCCGTCGTAAGCGGCAGGTCTGTCCATCAGGCGCACGCCGTCCGGACATTTGAGCTGTTCTCTGATGAGTTCTGCGTTGCGCGCGGCCTGTTCGGGGCTGACAAGCCCGGCGATAATGCTGCGCGTCATCGGCAGCAGGCGGTAGTGGATTCCGGTCACAGTGTCGCAGGGGTGCAGCATGTAGGTGTACGTGTCGCGGCAGTCCAGAAATCCAGCAATCACACCGTCCTTGATCAGGATCGTTTCAAAGGCGTCCTTTACCGCGTCTGACAGCGCACTAAATTGACCAGATAAGTCAAATGCCTGCTGCGTGATGGTCTGATCAGACAGGCTTTCTGCTGCGGTGCGCAGGCTGCTGCTGAGCGCACAGAAGGTCTGGTAGGCGAGCGCGACAGTCCACGCGCTGACAAGGCGCTGTTTCAGATCTTCTTTGGCGGGCTGCAGTGTGTCGTCCCAGTCGCCTCCCGCGTAGGTGATCAGCCCGGTGCCGTCGATGATGCGCGTCTCTTTGATGTTGGAGAGGGCAAGGTCAATGTGCGACAAAAGGGAGCTGGTCTCAGTGCCGTCGTCGTAGGGAATCTGCGCTTCGAGAATCGACGCGTCGCCGGATGCCGCCAGGTAGTCCGCCACACATTTTAAGGGCCAGAAGATCACGTCGCCGTGGCACTCACCGGGATTGATCGCATAGCGGTCAAACATGAACCACTGCGGCCACTCCCGCGTCCTGCGGTTCTGGTGGGAGAAAATGTTGAGGAGGACAGCGCGCACCAGCGCGTAGTGCTGTGTGGTCAAAAACAGCTCTATCGGTCCCTGACAGATATCGCGCGTTCCCCACGCCGCGCCGCCCGGCTGTTCCAGGCCGTGGGGCATGGCGAAGTGAATCATGGCATTGTGCGCATACCACCAGACAGTCTCGTTGAGGATGTCGGCCTGCTTCCACGCGGACGCGGGCGTCAGGGCGAAATGGTTTGTGATCGCGCTGTAATAGTCGAGGCACGCGCGCTTTTCCTCCGCGAAGGAGTGCGCTGCAGTACGGCTGTCCTCCTCCGCGCCAAGGAATCCGCGGATGATCACGCAGAACGCGGAGCGGGCGCTGATGGAGAGCGTCAGAAACGTTTCGTCAAACGGCTTGTTGTCCGCGAAGAAAATACGGTCGTCGCTGGCGGTGAAGCTGCAGTCTGGAAGGGTCATGTCGTAGTGCAGACCGGGGTATACTGCGCTGTCGAGCGTGAAGCGCAGCCCCTGATCGATCGCGATGCAGGTGATATCCCCGCAGAGCTCGTTGCTGCCCATGACAAGCTGATTTGTCAGGATAAAATCATAGGAAACTCCATTGCGGCTGCGCACTTCCAGCGTCAGGTCGGGCGCCTGCGCGGCGGTGTAGGCCGTTATCTGCAAGATGTCCTCATTCAGCTTATAGTACCAGCAGGAATAGTTCATGCCCATCTCAAAAAGCCCGGGAAGATTCAGCAGCCGGTAGGAGCCGTCGAGACGGATGTACAGACGCTGCCCGCTGTTTTTCTGGAGATTCAGTGCGCCGCGCGGGGTGGACAGCAGCTTGTGCAGGTCCGTGTTGCCGATCACGACATGGCTGTTGAATATGCCGTACAGATACTGTGTCGAGGAGATCAGCGCGCTGTCTATGGTGTCCTTTTTGGGCGGCGTGATGATGATGGTCCCGTGCGGGCGCTCCATCAGAAGTTCCTTCTCCTTTGTGACGACGTGGGCGTGGTCGTCGGTAAAAAAGGAGAGCAGCGTTTTGTCTTTGTGTTCTTCCAGCTTTCGGGACGGAAACAGTGCGTCGATCTCCCCGGATGAAAAGGAATCAGAGGAGACGGGTGCATCGAACACATTTTTGACAATCACGGGCGCAAGCTCCTGCATGGGCGCTTCGTCCGGGAGCGGCGTGCGGTGCGCAGCCAGGATGTCCTCCTGAAATTCCACTTCCGTGACTGCCCCGGGGTGATCGTCCCTAAAACAGCCATAGAAAGAGAGGGTCTTTGTCCCGTCGACACAGAACTGTTCTGTCTGCAGCCCGGTGTAGGCAGACTCATACTGCAAATTATAGTCCGCGAGGTTTCCAGAGAGCGCTTCGGGAATCCCGGTCTCCTTGCAGGAGAGCCCGAAAAACTGCATACCGTCGGTGGCGTAGTGCGCGGCCTTCGCGCCGATGACGCCCTGCTGCAGATAGGGGTAATGCCCGTCGGCGGGCATGTTCTGACGGGAGCAGACGACGTGGCCGTTTGCGCCGTCAAAAACGCTGTGTCCGAGGTATTGGGACACATAGAATTCATTTGTGTAGACATTGTTTTCGGGGGCGATGCTGATATCCTGGCCGTAGAGGAGATCGACAGTCTGTCCGCTGCCGGCGAGCGTGATATCCCAGAACCAGCAGTCCGACACGAGGCGGAAGGTCACGGTGTAGGTGATGTCCTGCGCGCAGCCCCGGTACTGCAGGCAGTGCTCGCCGCAGGAGAGTGTGCTGGCTGACCGGATTCCGAGCAGCGGATAGGTGCTGCAGCCCTGCGCGTGCCAGATGCGCAGCCAGATGTTGTTGAGCGAGCCGTCTTTTGCATTTCCGCGAAACTGGTTGATGAGAATGCCGCCCCGCGTCAGGGTGAAAAGGTCACCTGTGGGCAGGAAGGTGCAGCGCCAGTCACGCTGGTGCGCGTATGGTCTTATCGTAAGAAAACGGTTTATTTTTTTCATAGAGCCAAGTCCTTTCTGAATGGTATATTGATATGGATTGTTGATTGATATGGAAACGTTTTCTTAAAATAAGAACTCAGAATGAAAATACTGCAGTCCAGTATCTTGATTATAAGTTCCTTTGTGTAAAATGTCAACAGAAAGATAGAGAGAAGCCCACAAATAGGAACTTTGTGCTAAATCTGGAAGAAGATGGAAGAAAAGCGGAGCGCCCAGAGGCAGAAAAATATGGATAATAATGACAGGGCGGGCTTAAAAAAATGTAAAAAAAGGCAAAATTGATATTGGCAGTTTTCAATAAAAAGCAAACGTAAATTATGTCAAAAGTGATAGATTGACTTTCGATACGGAATGAATTATGATAAATATGTTGAAAGAAATGGAAACGTTTTCTGAAAAAGCAGAAAACAGATGACGCACAGCAGTTTAAGAACGGAAAGAAGTTTTTAACAGAGAATGGAGGGATGGTATTGAAAGTGAAACGAGGGTTTCAGGACTTTTTAAAAGAAGTCAAAAAGAACTGGGTGTTGTTTCTGATGCTGGTTCCGGCAATCACATATTTCATTGTATTCAGCTATGTGACCATGCCAGGCGCCTATGTGGCATTTGTAAACTATAATCCGAACAAAGGGATATTTGGAAGTGAGTTTGTCGGGTTCAAGAACTTTGCGTTTTTGATACGCAATGGGGATTTGGTGCGCATCACAAAAAATACCCTTCTCTACAATGGCGTGTTTCTGTTGTTGAGCCATATGATTCAGATTGTGCTGGCAATCATGCTCTCGGAGATTATGAACAAAATCTTCAAGAAGATTTCGCAGTCCGTCATTTTGCTCCCGCACTTTATTTCCTATGTTGTAGTCGGCGTGTTTGCATACAACTTCTTTAATTTTGACAACGGCTTTATCAACTCGCTGCTGGTGAGCCTGGGCATGGAGCGCATTTCCTTCTACTCCACACCGGGCGTATGGAAATACATTATCGTGTTCTTTTACATATGGAAGACAACCGGTTACGGCATGATCGTCTACATGGCGGCAATCACGGGCATCAGCAGTGAGATCTACGAGGCGTGCTATATCGACGGGGCAAGCCGCTTCCAGCGGATTCGCTATGTGACGCTGCCGCTGCTCAAGCCGACCTTTATTCTGCTGGTTCTGTTTGGACTGGGAGGCATTCTGCGCGGGTCCTTTGACCTGTTTTACAACCTCATCGGAACCAACTCGCTGCTCTACGGGCAGACGGACATCATTGACACCTATGTATACCGGAGTCTGGTAGGGTCGTTCAACTTCGCTTCCAGTGCGGCGGTGGGATTGTACCAGTCGGTGTTCGGCCTGATTTTCGTCATGATAATCAATCTGATTGTGCGCAGGGTCGAGCCGGAGAGCGCACTGTTTTGATAAGGAGGGGACTGTATGGGACAGGAAAAAAAGGAGATCGTGCCCGCATCCAAAATTAAAATGGGCAGGAGCAACAGGATGCTCTCTATTATATGTTATGTGGTGGTCGGACTGTTTGCGGCAGTGTGTCTGTTTCCGTTTGCGCTGATGATTACCTCATCCTTCATGACGGAGAAGGAGATTGTCAGCGAGGGATACAAGCTGTTTCCCAAGGAGTGGACAGCCTCCGCTTACACGTACCTGCTGGACAATCCGAAGAAGCTTCTCGACGCCTACAAGACGACGATCCTGATTACCGTCGTCGGAACCGTGCTGGGACTTGTGATCATGTCCATGGCGGGGTATGTGCTCAACCGCAAGGACTTTAAGTACAGGGGATTCTTCTCATTTATGATTTATTTTACCACGCTGTTTTCCGGCGGGCTTGTGCCGACCTACATCCTGTATGTCCGGTATCTGAATCTGAAGGACAATGTGTGGGCGATGATACTGCCGGGGCTTGTCAGCGCGTGGTCCATCTTCCTGATGCGCAATTTTATGAAGTCGATCCCGGATGAGCTGTACGAGTCCGCGACGATGGACGGGGCAGGGCCGTTTGCAATCTATCTCAAGATCTTTATGCCGCTCGCGATCCCGTCGCTTGCGACGGTGGGCCTGTTTCTGGCGCTGGGCTACTGGAACGAGTGGTACAATGCCAGCCTCTACATCGACACGGCTACCAAGTATCCGCTGCAGTACTATCTGCAGAAGATGATCAACCAGACAAGCATCGAGGCGCTGACCAACGCGGGACATGTGATCGACGCGGGTCTGGTGCCCACGCAGTCCGTGAAGATGGCGACCGCCGTGCTGACGACAGGGCCGATTATACTGCTCTATCCGTTCGTGCAGAAGTATTTTGTCAGCGGTCTGACGGTCGGGAGTGTCAAAGGTTAGAAATATTTTAAAACAAATGTTTGCTGGATAAAATTACCTTTACTTTTCGGGTAAAGGTTGATAAAATAAGGAGGAAATTAAATGAAGTTAAGAAGGCAGCAATTAAGGAAAGTTACATCCACGCTCATGTGCGCGGCGATGGCCGGCACACTTCTGGCAGGCTGCGGCGCAGACAAGGCAGCTGACCAGAATGCATCGAATCAGAATGCATCCAACACAGGCGAATCAAATGCCGCAAATGACAGTGCTTCCAGTGCGGGCACATCACAGGCGGGCGGTCCTGATCTCTCCGAGCATGTCACACTGACCTTGTATCTATATGGCTCACCGGGCGTGGCCAACGAGGACATTCTCAAGGAAATCAACACCAAACTCACGGCGGATATCAACACCTCCGTCGAGGTCAAGTACATTGACTGGGGCGACATCAACACGAAGTACCCGCTGCTCTGGGCATCCGGCGAGGAATTTGACATGGCGTACGCTTCCATCAACACGGCAGTTCCTTTTTACACGCTGGCAAAACAGGGTTCCCTGTACGATATTTCCGGGATTCTGGACAGCTGTGCGCCGGTGCTGAAGGGTGCGATTGACGAGGCGGGCTGGGCGGCAGCTTCCACCTCAGAAGGGATTTTTGGCGTGCCGAGCCTTGGCGCGGGCTTCAATGCATACGGGTTTGTCTACAACAAGGCCAACTGCAAGGCGTGGGGAATTGACGAGGTGACGGATCTTGCATCCATGGAGGCATACTGTGATGCGTCCGTCGCAAACGGCATATATCCGATGAACGGAAATCCCGAGGTTGCCATGGACTTCTATCACATGCTGGAAGGAATGACGGGAAACTGGGTTCCGGCGCCGGGCATCGCGACCAGCGAGATGTATCTGATGTGCACGGACTACCACAATTATCAGGAAGTGGTTCACCCCGCGTTCACAGATGAGTTTGAGGCGTTTGTCATCAAGCTGGACGAGTGGGCAGAGAAAGGTTACTGGCCGACGGATATCATGTCTGCGTCCACCGGTGACAAGGAGATGTACAAGAACGGACAGAGCAGCGCATACATTACGCACATGGGGGACTGGACGGGCAATTTTACAGCGATTCACGGCCAGCTGCCCGATCAGGATATCGACGCATGGTATTTTGTGGAGGATAACAACAAGGTGCTCAAGAGCTCTCCGGCGCAGGATTTGACAGTCATCAACGCAAACTGCAAATATCCGGAGCGGTGTGTGATGGCGATAGAGAAGTTTATGACAGATGAGTCGTACTACAGACTGTGGCAGAACGGTATCGAGGGACGCCAGTACGAGATCGTGGACGGCTATCTCGAGAAGCCGGCTTCCTTCAGCGAGGATGTGGACGGCGGCGGGTTCGCCGCGTGGGCATTCAGCAACACGGAGTTCAAGATTCCGCTCAAGGTAGAGCATCCGAGCCGCTATGTGAAGACTGCAGAGTGGCAGGCAAACCACATCGATGATCCCTACACTGGTTTCAGCTTTGACGATTCCAAGGTCAAGGCAGAGCTGTCGGCGATTTCCAATGTGAACTCGACGCTCGGCATTCAGCTGATGCTCGGCAAGACGGAGGACGTACACGCCGCGCTGCAGCAGTACAGAGACCAGCTCAAGTCAGCGGGGATTGACACCGTGATCGAAGAATTAAAGACACAGCTTCAGGCCTTCACGCCTGCTGGGTAAGGAACTGTAAAAGGACGGGGCTGCAGGAAAATTGCAGCCCTGTTTGCCTGCTCGAATTTATGGGAGGAAGAAATGGCGAGTATCAACATTAAGGATATTGCAAAGTTATCGGGCGTGGGGATTGCGACAGTGTCCCGCGTGCTCAATCAGACGGGATATGTGAGCGAGAAGACGCGCAAAAAAGTCATGGATGTCATTAACGAGTACAACTATATTCCAAACAACAATGCGCGGAATCTCAAACTCACACAGTCGGAGAACATTGCCCTGTTTGTGAAGTACATTTCCAATCCCTTTTTTGAAAAAATGATAGAGATTATTCAGCAGGAGGTGGCGTCGCGGGGATATCCTTTGCTGATACAGAATGTGGACGAAAACTCGGACGAGCTGGATGTCGCCATCAGCGAATCCATGCAGCGCAATCTGTGCGGGCTGATTATCATGGGCGGCTCCTACTCCTCTTACACGGAGGCGAAGTTCCGGCAGCTTGGAACTCCCTGCGTTCTGCTCACGGTCAACTCCGAGGGGAATGTGGACCCGACGCTGTACTCGAGTGTCACCATCAATGACGAGCTTGAGGGGTATCGCGCGACCAACTACCTGATAGAGATGGGGCATCGCAGAATCGGCTTCCTGTATAAGGATATGGAAAATGTGGTGACGCCGAATATTCTGCGCTACCGGGGCTATCTCCGCGCGCTGGAGGAGAATGGAATCCCTGTGGACGAGAAACTGATTGCCCCGGGAATCCCGTCTATCGGTATGGGGTTCCGCGCCGGTTTCCAGGCCATGAAGGGGCTGATGCAGCGCAATCCGGACATGACGGCCGTGTTTGCATTCTCGGACGTCCTCGCAATCGGCGCCGCGAAGGCGGCGCTCAACGCGGGAAAACAGATACCGGAGGATATCTCGGTCATCGGATTTGACGGTATTGAGATGGCGGAATTTTACAATCCGACGCTCGACACCGTGTACCAGCCCGCGACAGAGATGGCGCTCTCCGCGGTGTCGCTGCTGCACGGCATGATGAACGGGGAGCGGACGCAGCACATTGTCTGCGACTCGGTGATTATGAAGCGAGGCTCGGTGAAGATGCTGCGGTGAGGACAAGCAAAAGGACCGAACAGAGAGTGTATCGGATGGAGGATTTATATGGAAAGAAAGCAGTTTATGCTGTTGGCAGTGGGAAACAGTTTCAGTGAGGATGCGCTGTATTATGTGCACGATATCTGTGCGGCGGCGGGTGTGTCGTGTATGGTGGTCAATCTCTACATAGGCGGATGCAGCCTGCAGCGGCACTGGGAGAATGTGATCTCGGGCGAACAGGCATATCAGTATCAGTGCAACGGGCACTTTGACGGGCGGATGGTGTCCCTGCAGGAGGCGCTCGCGCAGGAAGAGTGGGACTACATCCTGATGCAGCAGGCAAGCCACGACAGCGGACAGTGGGAGACATATGAACCGTGGCTCTCCCGGCTGGCGGGATATCTGCGCCAAAGCTGCCCTGGCGCGGAGCTTCTGCTGCACAAGACATGGGCGTATGAGCTGGACAGCACGCACGACGCGTTTGAGCGCTACCACTGCAGCCAGCAGGAGATGTACAAGGCGCTGTCACAGTGCTATGAGAAAGCGGCGGTGCAGCTTGGCGTGCGCATGATTCCGAGTGCGGACGTGATACAGGCCGTGCGCAGAGAGCAGGGATTTCGCTATGAGCAGGGAGAGCAGAGCCTGTGCAGGGACGGGTTTCACATGCATATGCTTTATGGGCGGTTTCTGCTGGGCGCGCTGTTCTACGCATTTTTGACAGGAAAAGATATCTGTGAAAATCCCTTCTGCCCGGAGGGGGCGGATGCGGACAAGATTCAAACTATTCGGAGGAATATCACATGGAATCAGACAAGCTGAGTACATTGTTAAAAGACATGTCCCTGGAGGAAAAGATAGGCCAGATGCTGCAGGTGAGCGGCGTGTTTTACACGGAGGACGGCGTGCTCACAGGCCCCGCAAACACAGTGGGATACACGGAGGAGGAAATCCGCCTCGCGGGAAGCGTGCTGGGCGCTGTGGGCACAGAGCAGCTAAGACAGATACAGACCAGATACATGGAGCGTCAGCCGCACCACATTCCCCTGATTTTTATGGCGGATGTCATCAACGGCTTTCGTACCGTTTTCCCGATTCCGCTCGCGCAGGGGTGTACCTTTGACCCAGAGCTGGTAGAGGAGGGCGCGGCTGCGGCTGCGCGTGAGTCGGCAGCCGCAGGACTGCATCTGACTTTCTCGCCGATGGCGGACCTTGTGCGGGACGCGCGGTGGGGGCGCGTGATGGAGTCTACGGGCGAGGATGCCTGGCTGAACGGGCGCCTTGCAAAGGCCATGGTGGAGGGCTACCAGGGGCGCGGCGGCCTGAGAAAAAAGGGGCGCATCGCCGCATGTGTAAAGCACTTTGCGGGCTACGGCGCGCCGACTGCGGGGCGCGATTACAACAGCGTGGAGCTCTCGGAGCGCACGCTGCGCGACGATTATCTCCCGGCATACAGGGAGGCTGTTGGCGCGGGCGCTGCCATGGTGATGACCAGCTTTAACACGCTCGACCGGGTGCCCTCCTCCGCAAACCGGAGACTGATGCGGGACATCCTGCGCGGTGAGATGGGATTTGACGGCGTGGTGATCTCCGACTGGGCGGCGATAGAGGAGCTGTGCAGCCACGGCGTGGCGCAGGACAAGGAGCAGGCTGCGCGCCTTGCGCTCGATGCCGGTGTGGATATTGACATGATGACAAACTGCTACTGCAGGCACCTCAAAAAACAGGTGGAGTCCGGCGCGGTCAGCGAGGCGCTGATCGACGAGGCAGTGCTTCGGATTCTGAGACTCAAAAATGAACTGGGATTGTTTGAGAATCCATATAAGGACGCGGATGCGGCTGAGGAGCAGGCGCTTGCGCTCTGTTCCGCACACAGGCAGACCGCGCGGCGGATGGCTGCGGAGTCGTTTGTGCTCCTCAAAAATGACGGCATTCTGCCGCTTGCAGCAGAATGCCGACTCGCAGTGATCGGTCCCCATGCGGCAAACCCGGAGATATACGGCGCGTGGTCCATGCACGCAGCGCCGGCGGAGACTGTGACCATGGAGGCGGGCATAAAAAACAGGGGCTGCGGGCAGGTGTGCTTTGCCCAGGGGTGTGCTTTACAGGAGGCGCTTGGAGATCAGGACGGGCAGGGCGAATCCACAGAGGCCGCTGAGAGGCTGCTGCAGGAGGCGGTGGAGCTTGCAAAGAAGGCGGACAAGGTTGTGCTGGCGCTGGGCGAGCACCGCCTGCATTCCGGCGAGGCTGCAAGCCGCGCCGACATCACACTGCCCGCCTGTCAGATGGAGCTGTTACGGCGGGTGTGCGCGGTCAACAAAAACGTCGTCGCTGTGATCTTTAGCGGCAGGCCGCTCGACATCCAGGAGATCAGCGAACGGGCAGCGGCGGTGCTCGCGGTCTGGATGCCGGGGACGGAGGGCGGAAACGCGATAGCGGATGTGCTTTTTGGCGACGTCAATCCGTCGGGCAGACTCTCCATGAGTTTTCCGTATAGCGTGGGGCAGGTTCCGGTGTTTTACGGACAGTTCCGAACAGGCCGCCCCTGCACAGAGGGCACGCAGGAGAAGTATGTCTCCCGCTATCTGGATATCCCCAACAGGCCGCTCTATCCGTTTGGCTACGGCTTATCCTACACCACATTTGCGATCGGCCCTGTGCAGGCTGATGCGCAGCGGATGCGGAAGTCAGACCGGCTGCGCGTGTCCGTGACGGTGAAAAATACCGGTTCCGTGGGTGGCAGCGAGGTTGTGCAGATGTACCTTGCAGACGTGAGCGCGAGCGTGGCGCGCCCTGTGCGGGAGTTGCGGGGCTTTCAGAAAATCTATCTCGAACCGGGGGAGGAGCGGGAAGTCTCTTTTGAAATTACCGAAGAGCTGCTGCGCTTTCATGACATTCACATGAATTATGTGAGCGAGCCTGGGGAGTTTCGGGTGTATGTCGGCAATTCCAGCGAGACAAAGAACGAGGCAGTGTTCTGGCTCGAGGAGTAGCACTGCAATGAGGGCGGCAAAGGCGTATGGGGATACTTCCATACGCCTTTGCCGCTAATTTTTTATTTTCTGACGCAGTGCAATTATTTTTTCCTGAATGGAATATATGGTATCTTGAAACGCTTTGTCGTCCATTCCTGTAGGGTCATTTATTCCCCAATCCTCCCGGTAGGAACATGGGACTGCGGGGCAGCTCACATTGCAGCCCATTGTGATTACAATATCTGCCTGTGGTATGTCAGATAACAGTTTTGGGTATTGCGTTTTTTCCATATCAATCTGATACAGTTTTTTCATCAAACGAACTGCGTCTTGATTGATTTGTGGTTTTGTTTCTGTCCCAGCCGAATAACTTTCAAAAGTATCTGAGGCAAGATAGGTTCCTAACGCTTCCGCGATTTGACTGCGGCATGAATTATGCACACATACAAAAGCAACTTTGGGTTTTCTCATATATACTTTGCACCTTCCTTATTTATTTGGATAATAAGATTTTGACTTCCTCTGTGGTCAGTACTTTTCCGTAGGACACAACTTTGCCATTGAGGACCAGCGCGGGTGTAGACATCACACCGTAGCTTGCGATTTGTGCAAAATCAGCGATATGTTCAACTTCGTAATCCAGCTTGAGTTCTGACAATGCCGCTCTTGTTGCGCGTTCGAGCTCCATGCATTTCGCACAGCCGGACCCAAGTATTTTTATCCCTTTATCCTGTTTTTTCTGCTCTGCAGTCTGCATGGTTTCCGGCGTGTAATTTCCGCCGCAGCAACATGATTTTTCTTCTTTTTTCTTTCCAAATAAATGCATTTTTTCCGCTCCTTTTTTAAATAAATAGTGTACTGAACAAATTAAACAGATAGCCCACAAGGATAATTCCCGCTGTACAGATGGCAATAAACAGGGCTAACAATTTCGGTTTGACTGCCTTTTTGAGCATGATTAGAGACGGCAGGCTCAAGGTCGTCACGGCCATCATAAAGGACAAAATGGTGCCCAGCTGTGCCCCTTTGGCAAGCAGTGCCTCGGCGACGGGGATTGTGCCAAAAATATCACCATACATCGGCACGCCCACAAGTACCGCCAGGATAACGCCAAACGGGTTGTCGCTTCCAAGAACGCGCTCGATCCAGGATTCGGGTATCCAGTTGTGGATCACTGCGCCGATTCCTACGCCTGCGAGAATGTAAGGGAACACTTTTCTGAACGTTTGAGCTACCTGATCTTTTGCGTACTGGATCCGGTCTTTTCTGGTCAGCACAGGCGAAGCAATGTCCACGCTGCCCGCAGTTTTTACAAAATCTTCCACATACGCTTCCATGTGCAGGCGCTCTATGAGGGAACCCCCGAGAACTGCAATGACCAGACCGATCCCCACATAGGCAAAAGCAACCTTTGCACCAAAAATGCTCATCAGCAGCACAAGGCTGCCCAGATCGACCATAGGAGAGGAGATCAAAAAAGAAAAGGTCACTCCAAACGGCAATCCCGCACTTGTAAAACCGATGAACAGGGGAATGGATGAACATGAGCAGAACGGCGTGACCGTCCCCAGCAGCGCAGATACAATATTTGCGCCTATCCCATGAAAACGCCCCAATATTTTCCGGCTTCTCTCCGGTGGAAAATAGCTTTGTTTATACGAAATAACAAAAATCAACAAACATAATAACAGTGTAATTTTTATCGTGTCGTAAAGAAAGAATTGAACACCCCCTCCGAGACGGCCGCTGATGTCGAAGCCAAGCCGTGATAACACATCCCCGATCAGGCGGTTGAGCCATTTCATGCCAAATATCTGATCCTGTAAAAACAGCCAGATTGAATGGATTGCTTTCAAAAGATCCCTCCTTCTTCATATCAAGTTTTTTTGATGTGTAAGCGCTTGATAAAAGCCATCGGATGATGACTCTCATTTACAGCATTTTGCCTGGGTCTGGCTATTGGGCGTCGTCAATTCGAGCAGGCGCTTCGACGCGTAGTTCCTTCCGGTTACACTGAGGCTGTAATGCGTCCATTTTCCTTCTTGCCTCGCAGTGACAATGCCGGAGTCACACAGTA
This sequence comes from uncultured Lachnospiraceae bacterium, assembly GCA_947175845.1. Lineage (GTDB taxonomy): Bacteria > Bacillota > Clostridia > Lachnospirales > Lachnospiraceae > COE1. The sequence continues at coordinate 23,026 of CAMWOK010000003.1, forward strand.
TCTTCATGTGATAGGACAGCGCGGACTGTCCGATATGCATCTTTTCGATAAGAACGCAGGCGCACGTCTCGCCGCCTTTTAAACAGTCTAAAATCGCCAGCCGTTTCCGGTCGCAAAGGGCTTTAAATATCCTGGCATCCTTTGAAAAGTCAGTCATCGCCACCTCACCTCAAATCAAATTTTTTTGATATGATATATCATAATCTATGGAGCCGGTTTTGTCAACAGGCAGTTCAAACTTGTCTGTTCATACAGCTCAATGTGTCGGTTAATGCGCATTCACTGTACTGCGAAGCAGCAAATCCGGCGGGCATCAGCGCTGTTTACACGCTCCTGCAGTTGTGGTATGATGGGGAAAATAAAGCGAAAATCAGCCAATACATTTCATGGTGCAAGGGTGCCTTTGGCAGAAAGGCGGAGGATAAAATGATACATGAGCGTTATACAGATACTGCAAAACGGATCACGAATAGTGAACAGCTGGAATTGACAGCTACCGGAGAAGTTTTGATCTATTGCGGAGATAAATGGCATGGAGAAGTCACGGTCAACTTACAGGGGAGAGAAGATCAATTTGAGGAATTAAAACAGGTGATTGTCTATATCGCTAAAAATCTCTGCAAAATAGATTTGACTGCGCAAAGATATAACGCTTTGTATGGAGATGGTAAATTCGCGTACAGCTATGAGGTGGCGTACATATGTTTAGAACCTTCAGATGAAATTTCCGTGCGATATTATGGCATGCAGGAGAATACGGAATTTGATGTGGTTTTTCAGTGTGCCAATGAGGAGTTCCGGCTTAAAAGTTTTGGGATGAGGAAGAACATACCGCCCGATTGGAACAGAGAATGAACCCTAAATACATCTGCAGGGCACGCGTTGTTACCCTGACAGATTTATCATGGAAAGTATCTGCTTTTGCAGCGCCTCGACTGTTTCGACACGAACCCTTCCAATCGCTGCTCTCGCCCTCTCAAAATCAATATCGGGAAATAGATTTTCACATAAACTGTTGATTTCGGGGGATGCGCCCATCAGAGCAGTCACAAGAGAATTTGTGTCAAATTGCTTTAAAATTTCCTGCAGTTCTTTCCGGGGTACTGCAGATATCTGCTCAAAATCAGATATTTTTCGCGGAGGTATCACTGGCTCTAACAGTTCATTGATTGTGATGCCGTACAGCTGGGAAAGTTTCAGTAAAATTTCCAGCTCGGGAAGCGTTGTACCGGTCTCCCATTTTGAGACTGCCTGTCTTGATATATCTAATTTGCCTGCCAAATCCTCCTGGGTATAATTGTGACTTTTGCGGAGGAATTGCAAGTATCCGGCTATTAAATTCAGGTTCATAAAATCCCGCTCCTTTTTGTAATGTACTTTCTATTATTATAAGGCAGATGAAAAGAAAATAAAAGAATCGGATGCGCGCAAAAAAGCAACTGCTGGTTGCAGAAGATGGATTGCCCGTTGACTGTGAGTACGGCTTTACATGTCTGCTTCTCCGGCTGTACAGGGCAAAAAGGTATTGATTAAAGAGGTCAAAATCGATACAATAGAGATAAACAATCAAGATAGAAGTCTGGTTTCTGACTGAATAGAGTACTGGCTGTCTGGCTCATGGAAGGAGTGCCGCATATGAAAGAAGACAAAACAATCAGCTACTACAATACAAACGCAAAGGACTTTGCCTCCATGACTGTGTGTATTGATTTTCATGCCATGCAGAAAAAGTTCACGGACCTTCTGCCGCAGGATGCGCGCATCCTTGATTTTGGCTGCGGTTCAGGGCGTGATACGAAGTATTTTCTGTCGCAGGGATATCAGGTGGACGCGGTGGATGGCTCGACTGCAATGTGCAGGCTCGCGAGCGAATATACCGGGATTACAGTCAAACATATGTTTTTCGAGGAGCTGGCACAGGTTGAGATGTACGATGGAATCTGGGCCTGTTCCTCGATACTGCATCTGCCGCGAAGGCAGCTTGCCGATGTGATGAATAAAATGGCGGCTGCCTTGAAAGAGAAAGGTGTCATCTATACCTCATTTAAGTATGGAACCTTCGCAGGGGAGAGAAACGGACGCTACTTTACGGATATGACGCAGGACACGTTTGCGGCGTTCATTGCGGAGATCGATCCTGTCACGATAGAGGAACAGTGGGTTACTTTTGATGCAAGACCTGAAAGAAAGGAAGAAAAATGGCTCAACATAATTTTGCGGAAGAAATAAACCTGGCGGATGAACGGCTTCAGATTAACAATGTGGTGATTGCGCCGACAGATGTGATGACCGGGGATCGGAACCAGAGCCGCTTTCTCTATTATCAGCTCAAGATGAGCATGATGAAGGCCAAAGGGACGGACATTATTGTGTCGTTTCTGATGGAGTCCGGTGTCAGAATGATTTTGCAGGACCTGAAAAATGCTCTGGACAGGGGCGTTTCAGTGAGGATTCTGACAGGAAATTATCTGGGAATTACACAGCCATCCGCACTTTACCTGCTCAAGAAAGAGCTGGGAGACCGCGTTGATCTGCGGTTTTACAACGATAAGGAACGCTCCTTTCATCCGAAGGCATACATCTTTCATTATGACAAAAACAGTGAGATATTTATTGGCTCCTCGAATATTTCAAAAAGTGCACTGACTTCGGGAATCGAGTGGAATTACCGGTTTAACAGCCTGGCGGATAACAAGAATTATCAACTGTTTTATCATACCTTTGAAGAGCTGTTTTTCCATCATTCTATCGTGATTGATGACGCGGAACTGCACCGATATTCAAAAAACTGGCACAGGCCGGCGGTCGCAAAGGATCTGGCAAAGTATGATGCCCTTGAGGAGGCGGACACAAAAGTTGAGGCGCTGTTCCAGCCGAGAGGGGCGCAGATAGAGGCACTGTATGCACTGGAGGACAGCAGGGCAGAAGGCGCGGTAAAAGGGCTTGTCCAGGCGGCGACAGGGGTTGGGAAAACCTATCTTGCGGCGTTTGATTCCGCGAAGTACAAAAAGGTGCTGTTTGTGGCGCACAGGGAGGAGATATTAAAGCAGGCGGCGGTCTCATTTCGAAATGTGCGCGCATCGGATGACTACGGGTTCTTTTACGGGAAGCGCAAGGATGTGAATAAATCTGTTATCTTTGCGTCTGTCGCGACGCTGGGAAGAGCGGAGTATCTGAGAAAAGAGTATTTTCCCGAGGATTATTTTGACTACATTGTCATTGATGAGTTTCACCATGCTGTCAACGAGCAGTATAGAAAAATTGCATCCTATTTCAAGCCGCAGTTTCTGCTCGGGCTGACAGCGACGCCGGAGCGCATGGATGGGAAAAATATCTATGAACTCTGCGATTACAATGTCCCGTATGAGATCTCGCTGAAGGAGGCGGTCAACAAAGGGATGCTGGTGCCGTTTCACTATTACGGAATCTACGATGAGACGGACTATGCAGGGCTTCGTCTTGTAAAAGGGAAATATGACGAGAGAGAGCTGACGGACATCTATAAGAATAATGTCAGGCGGTATGATTTGATATACAAGCATTACATAAAATACCGTTCAAAGAGGGCGCTGGGATTCTGCTGTTCGAGACAGCACGCGGAAAAAATGGCGGAGGAATTTTGCAGAAGGGGAATTGCGTCGGTGGCTGTGTACAGCAATGGAGACGGCGAATTTTCTGAGGACAGAGAGAAAGCGATTGAAAAATTAAAAAACATGGAAGTGAACGTGATCTTTTCTGTAGATATGTTTAATGAAGGAGTGGACATTGCCGCGCTCGACCTGGTGATGTTTTTGCGGCCCACGGAATCGCCGATTGTGTTTCTGCAGCAGCTGGGACGGGGACTTCGCACCTGCAAGGGAAAAGAATATCTCAACGTTCTGGATTTTATCGGAAATTATGAGAAAGCAGGGAGGGCGCCGCTGCTGCTTGGTGGAGATAAATCACTTTGCAAAAAGGGCAGTGGCAGCGGTGCGGATATGGAGTATCCGGATGACTGCATTGTCGATTTCGACGTGCGGCTGATCGATTTATTTCAGGAACTCGATAGGAAGTCCCTCACGATAAAGGAGCGAATCAACCGGGAATACTATCGTGTAAAAGAGCTGCTTGATGGCAGGACGCCGACCAGAATGGAACTGTTTACTTATATGGAGGATGAGGTATACCAGTACTGTGTGGGACATGCCAAGGAAAATCCTTTCCGGCATTATCTTGAATACCTGCATGATTTCGGGGATTTGTCTGAGGAGGAGGAAGCGTTATATGGCGGGGCTGGCAGGGAGTTTCTGGCGCTGATTGAGACGACGGACATGACAAAGGTGTATAAGATGCCCATTTTGTATTGTTTTTACAATGACGGAACAGTCCGTCTGGAAGTGACGGAGGAGGAAGTTCTCACCTGCTGGAAAGATTTTTTTGACAAAAATAAGAACTGGCGCGATTTTTCAGACAGCATTACCTATGAGACGTACAAGGCCATGACGGACAGGCAGCATCTGACCAGGGCAAAGACCATGCCGATCAGATTCCTTAAGGCGTCCGGCAAAGGATTTTTCGTTGAGAAAGAAGGCTGTGCGCTGGCGATCAGGGAGGATCTGAGGGATGCTGTCAAAAGTCATGCATTCACTGTCCACATGAAAGATATTCTCGACTACCGGACAATGGAGTACTACCGCAGGCGGTACGCTGCAGCACTTGTGTGAAGTCTCTGCTCCAAAGTGCGTATAAATCAGTCATACTCTGAACAGATAAACCGAAAATCCTCCGATTTGCGCAGCCTGTCCAAAGCCTGTTCCCGAATGCGTTCCACCATGATATCCACGGCGTACTGGAAGAAATCGGTCTCGCCGTCGCGGGCGCAGTTGATCAGCACGCAAAAGGCGTCATTGTCTCCGTAGAGGAAGTCGCCCGGGTAGTTTCCGGGATTGTCGGCGCTGTCATCATATACGGGTTCGACGGCCTCCTTCTGCGCCGGCGTGGCGAGCAGCGCGTGAAAATCCATGCCTTCGCTGTCGTTGCAGTACTCGATAAAGAGTCTTGCGGCAACGTCCTCAAATCCGGCAATTTTCTCGATAATCTGGTCTGCATTTCTGACCGCAAAGTCTCTGATTTCCTGTCTGGCGTGCTCTGCGTCCGCAAAGTGGATGTACAGCAGTGCTTCCTGGTGGTCAATATCGGCAGTGATTTTTTGCAGTTGTCCCTGTGCATCATAGAAGGCGCGCAGGGTGTCCATGTCGATAAAGGCATGCCCTATATCCCCGAAGAGTCTGATTTGCTGCCAGCCCTCCAATGTGGGAACCCAGTATGACAGAATGCGGTACTGGGTGTCATTTTCAAGACAAATCACCTCGTCTGAAGCGTCATTTTCATCGAACTCTTGAACAGGGTAGATGCCTTTCTGATAGAAAAGTGGAATATCGTACATATCTTCCATTGTAAATCCCTCGCTTTTGAGATAGTTTCTCACATAAACTCATTGTAACACAAAACAATCTGGGCTGCAATCAATGCAGTGCAGATGCAGTAAAAAACGTTTTGTTAAAATTGAATAAGTTTTGTTTATAAATATATAAAATATAACGAAACGTATTTATTCAAGAAAAATGTATTGCAAAATCAATAAAAATCATTATAATTTAGGTATAGCTGAACTATTTTAGTATTTATAAAAATAAATAAATACGAACAGTGCGGCACAATAAAGTAAAGTCGGGACCGATCAATCATTTAACAGAAACAGGAGGGGTTATTGAAATGGCAAAACTTTACATCGACGAGACGAAGAGACTGGGGCATATCAACGCGGAGCTGTACGGCAATTTTTCCGAGCATCTCGGCCGCTGCATCTATGAAGGGCTCTATGTGGGCGAGGACTCCGAGATCCCCAACACAAAAGGGATGCGCAATGATGTCGTGTCGGCGCTCCGCGAGATGAAACTTCCGGTGCTGCGCTGGCCGGGCGGATGCTTTGCGGACGAGTATCACTGGATGGACGGCATTGGTCCGAAGGAGTCCAGAAAGAAGATGATTAACACACACTGGGGCGGTGTGGTTGAGGATAACAGCTTTGGCACACACGAGTTTTTTGAGCTGTGTGAGCAGATCGGGTGCAAGACCTACATCAACGGCAATGTCGGGAGCGGAACCGTGCAGGAGATGTCGGAGTGGGTCGAGTACATGACGTTTGACGGCGTCTCCCCCATGGCGGAGCTCAGGAAAAAGAACGGCCATGAACAGCCGTGGAAAGTCGATTATTTTGGTGTGGGCAATGAGAACTGGGGATGCGGCGGCAATATGACGCCGGGGTACTATGCAAACCTTTACAGAAGATATCAGACCTATGTCAGAAATTACAGGAAGGATGAGAATATTTTCAAAATCTGCGGAGGCCCGAATGTGGATGACACCTACTGGACAGAGGAGGTGCTGAAAACCTGTTTTGAAAATGCGCCGGAAGGGGCACATGGATTTATGGATGGACTGTCCATGCACTATTACGTGCATCCCGAGGGATGGGACACGAAGGGAAGTGCCACGGAATTTGACGAGAAGGCATGGTACAAAACGCTGTGGAAAGCCCTCCATATCGAAGATTTAATCAAGATGCACACCGCGATTATGGACAAGTACGACCCCGAAAAGAAGATTGGTTTGATCTGTGACGAGTGGGGCACCTGGTTTACCTGTGAACCCGGCACAAATCCAGGATTTCTGTACCAGCAGAGCACCATGCGCGACGCGCTTGTGGCAGGGCTTTCCCTGAATGTGTTCAACAGGCACTGCGACCGCGTGAAGATGGCAAATATTGCGCAGCTTATCAATGTGCTCCAGGCGGTCATTCTCACAGACGGTCCCCGGATGCTGCGCACACCGACGTATCATGTGTTCCATATGTACAAGTATCATCAGGACGCGGAGCTGGTGGAAAGCCATATCGACGGCACGAGAAGGATTGGCGAGGAGGAAGGCTTCATGGTTCCAAATCTTCAGGAGTCCGTTTCTGTGGACAAGGATGGTGTGATAACCATCACGCTCAACAACCTGTCCGTGACGGACAGCGAGGAGATGGAGATTTGCTTTATGGAGCTTCACCCAGGTGATGTGACGGCGGCAGTTCTCACCAACAAGATGGATGCCTGCAACACCTTTGACAACCCGGACAACGTGAAGGAGGAAGCGTTCAGCGACTTCCAGATAACTGACAGAGGTGTCACATTTACAATGCCGGCGTGCAGTGTCGTACAGTTCCGCGTAAAGTAGGAATGTTTTATCACAGAGACAGAACATGGAGGGACAGAGCTTGGAGAGGGAGATATCAGACACAAAAAAACACTGTCGAAAATGTCTTCTGCGCGATATGGACAGGGAAGCCTACATGGATACTCTATACGATTACATCCAGAGACTGGATGAACATATCAAGGCAGACGAGGCGCTCTATGAGGAGCGCCTGTCTGTCTGTAAGGCGTGTGATTATCTTGACGGCGGCATGTGCAGGGCGTGCGGGTGCTTTGTGGAACTGCGGGCAGTGATAAAGGACAATGTATGTTCTTATCAAAAATGGTAAT
>CAMWOK010000004.1 GCA_947175845.1 uncultured Lachnospiraceae bacterium
AACTCTTTGATGGCAGCCTGTACAGGTTTGATGTTGATCAGCGCCTGCGGCGACACCTCGTCGGTATCATGCGTCGTCATGCGCTCGCGCACAACGCGCTCCATCCTGGACAGACCGATGCGGTACTGGTTCTGAAGAAGTTCGCCGACCGCACGGATGCGCCTGTTGCCGAGATGGTCGATATCGTCGCTGTTGCCAAGGCCAAACTCAAGATGCATGTTATAGTTGATGGAAGCTAAAATATCCTCCTTGGTGATATGTTTCGGGATCAGCTCATGTACATTTCTGGTGATCGCGTCCGCCAGCTCCTCCGGATTCTCGGAGTACTCCTCGAGAATCTGGCGCAGCACAGGAAAATAAACCTGCTCTGTGATGCCGAGGCTTTTCGGCTCGCAGTCCACAAAGTTCGTGATGTCGACCATCATGTTTGAGAGTACCTTTACAAGCCGTTCCTCTGTCTGAATCCACACAAAAGGAACAGCTGCATTCTGGATATCCTCAGCCATCTCTATCGTAACTTTCTCGCCCTTCTGTCCAAGAACCTCACCGCTGAACGGATCAACCACATCCTCCGCGAGAATCTGGTTCTTGATTCTGTTTTTGAGGGAAAGCTTTTTGTTAAATTTGTATCTGCCGACCTTCGCCAAATCGTATCTTCTCGGGTCGAAAAACATTGCCGTCACAAGATTCTCGGCACTGTCCAGGCTGAACGGCTCGCCGGGACGAATCTTGCTGTACAGCTCTTTGAGACCTTCCTGATAGTTCTCGGAGGTGTCTTTGGTGAAGCTTGCCAGAATCTTTGGCTCCTCGCCAAAAAGCTCCAGAATCTCCTCGTTTGTGCCGACACCCAGCGCGCGGACCAGCACCGTGATAGGCACTTTTCTTGTTCTATCTACTCGAACGTAAAAAACATCATTGGAATCTGTCTCGTACTCGAGCCACGCACCGCGGTTTGGAATAACGGTACACGAGAACAGTCTCTTGCCAATTTTGTCATGTGCAATGCCATAGTAAATGCCAGGCGAACGAACCAGCTGGCTGACGATAACACGCTCAGCCCCGTTGATCACGAACGTGCCTGTCTCTGTCATAAGCGGGAAATTACCCATAAAAATCTCATGCTCTGTGATTTCTTCTTTTTCCTTGTTGTGAAGACGAACCCGAATCTTTACAGGCGCCTCATATGTTAAGTCTCTCTCTTTGCACTCCTCGATTGTATGCTTAATCTCGTCTTCCGCCAACACGTAATCCACAAATTCCAGACTCAGACGCCCGCTGTAATCCGTGATTGGAGAGATATCCGCAAGTGCCTCCCGGAAGCCTTCCTCAAGAAACCATTTGTAGGAATCCTTCTGGACTTCGATCAGGTTGGGCATCTCGAGAACCTCTTCCTGCCGCTGATAACTCATACGCATTGTCTTGCCGGAGACCACTGAACGTATTCTGTTCTTTTCCATGACATTTCACCCCGTTCTTATTTAATAACGCAACTATTCCTTACTTTTCCAGTAACAAACACCAGTCTGCACAAAATCGCTTCGCCGCTGACTGGATGCAGGACTCACCAATTCTAAAAAATGGGTAGATTTTTTCACAATAGTGCACTCTACATACTACCACAAGTCTTATTTGAAGTCAATGAAAAAATTCAAAAATTTGGAACAAATGTAACAGTTCAGCCATACCCATTCATAAGTTGTCGGATTGTACGGTCTGACAATTAATTTTAGCGATTGCCGACAACTTATTTCATGTCGGGCGTCAGCCCTATAAAATTGAATATGCAGAAAAGGAAAAACCAAAAGGCCGGGAGTGTATCCCGACCTGTGAGAATTAGCTGTTGAGAAATTACTTGAGAGTAACCTTTGCGCCCTCTGCTTCAAGCTTCGCCTTAAGATCATCAGCCTCAGCCTTGTTTGCGCCTTCCTTAAGTACCTTCGGAGCGCTGTCAACGAGATCCTTTGCCTCTTTCAGGCCAAGACCTGTCGCCTCGCGGACAACCTTGATTACCTTAACCTTGTTCGGTCCAACCTCTGTCAGCTCTACGTCGAACTCATCCTTCTCCTCTGCCTGCGCTGCGCCGCCGTCCACTGCCATCACAACTGCGCCTGCTGCTGCGGAAACGCCAAACTCTTCCTCGCAAGCCTTTACCAAATCATTTAACTCTAAAACTGTAAGCTCTTTGATCGCTTCAATAAATTCTGCTGTTGTTAACTTTGCCATTATTTTTCCCTCCATAATTAATTTGTTGATACCATCTCTGTAATGTTACTCAGCTGCAGGTGCCTCTGCCTCTTCCTTTGGAGCCGGCTCACATGCGTCGGGTCCACCCTTCTCTGCAATCTGATTAAGCACACGCGCGAAGTTTGTGATCGGGGACTGGATGCTTCCAAGGAACTTGGAAATGAGCTCGTCCCTTGAAGGAATCTTTGCGATCTCCGCCATTCCCTTTTCGTCGTAAACAACGCCCTCTACAACGCCTGCCTTGAGCTGAATCGCCGGACACTCCTTGCCAAACTTGCTCAGGATTCTCGCCGGAGCCGTCGCGTCATCCTTGCAGACTGCGATCGCGTTGGTTCCCTTGAGACTGTCTGTCAGGCCTTCAAACTCAGTTCCCTTAAAAGCGCGCGTCATCAGGGTATTCTTGTATACCTTGTATGTGACGCCGGCCTCGCGCAACTGCTTGCGCAGCTGTGTATCCTGTGCAACAGTAATTCCGCTGTAGCTCACGATCACAACAGTGGCAGCATCTTTGACAGCAGCTGCAATCTCCTCAACGATAGGCTGTTTTAATTCAATCTTTGCCATTTTCTTACCTCCTTATAGATTTTATGGACTAAAGCGCGTCGGCGCTCTCGTGTCCTGCCGAAAGGAGTTTCTGATATCTCTCTATAAACAGAAAACCTCCCAATGCGAACACACCGGAAGGCAAAAGTCATCATCAAAAAAACTCTTTTCCTCGGTAGGCGGTATCCTTACGTGAAATACATTTGCACTGTTTTCACACCTACTGTCTTCGGCATGGTTTTGCAACCTTAACTACCATATCACAGCTCATACCGGGCTGTCAACCCCTATTTTCATATTTTTATCCAAAGCTGACATACCCCTCACTGTCGATCTGGACATTGGGCGAAAGTCCGCGCATATAGTTCAGCACGCCCTCCTTCTCTGCACCCGCAAGCTGTCTAGTCCGGCAGTCCTCCTGAATGCAGGGAACAAAGCGAAGATACTCCATCCCATCTTTTTTTATGCTCACTTCGACGAGACAGGTATTTTGTGTCTTGGAGTTAAACCAGTAATTTCCCAGGCTGTACACAACAGGGACGCCCGCCACGGAATCGATCTTCTGCAGGCAGTGCGGGTGATCCCCTATGATGAGATCCACGCCCGCCTCCGCATAGATGGGCGCCTGTTTGTCCTGAAGCCAGTCCGTCTCCTCCTGGCTCTCCGTCCCCCAGTGAATGTACAGAATCACAAAATCACTGTTTGCTTTCGCCTCCGCGATGACCTCGAGCAGCGCTGCCGGATCCATGCAGCGGAGTACGCCGGGGCTTGTCATCGTCGCCTCTTTGGTGTCCGGAACCGCGTTGCGCTCAATCTGTGTCGCGCTCACAACCGCGATCTTCATCCCGTTTGCAATAAAATATACGGGCTTTTTCGCCTCGTCAATGTTTCTTCCCGCACCGACATAGGGTATCCCCGCATCCTCGAGCGTGGTGAACGTGTCAAGGAGCGCCTCCTCGCCGAAATCATAGGCGTGATTGTTCGCAAGCGAAACGACATCCACGCCGAGCAGCTCATACATCTCGACATTGGCTGGATTTGCCCGGAACGTAAATGTCTTTCCCTCCGTCGGAGCGCCTCTTGTCGAAAACGGGAACTCGTTGTTGAGCATAAACACGTCCGCCCTGCGCATCCGATCCAGCAAGTCAGCCGAGAATGTATCATTGATATCACTGCCCCTGCTCCTGTAGCGGAACATCATGGCATACTCATCATCGAGCAGGATATCGCCCGCAAATGCAAATGTGACGCGCTCGCGCTCCCCGCAGTTGATAAGACAGACTTTCTGTCCCTTCTCAACCGCCTCGTTGTACAGCCGTTCATTCTCTTCAAAAATCAGATCTTCCTCGGACGGCCCGGACTCGACTGTCGTAACCGGCTCCTTTGAAGCGTCCTGTGCGGCGTCGGGTTCCCCCGAGCCAGCCTGCTGATCCAGACCAGAAAAATCAATAATCAGCGGTGTATCCCGCACCGCCTCCTTGCGCGCAGAACCAGTCCTTTCCCCCAATACAGAATACCCCAGCATCACTAAGCTCCCCATCGCCAGAACAGCTGTCAGCGATGTGATAAATACGCGCAGATTGCTCTTCCTGCGCCTTTTCTTTCCAGCCAATTACTCACCTCAATTATGAAAAGACCCCGCTTTTATCCAAAACGAGGTCTTAAATCGTCTATATCTTTGATTAGAACTTAGCAACACTAACCTTTACGCCAGGTCCCATTGTCGATGCGAGTGTGATACTCCTCAGATACTGTCCCTTCAGTGTTGACGGCCTAGCCTTGACAATCGCCTCCAACAGGGTATTCAGATTCTGTGTCAGCTGCTCCTCAGAGAAAGAAACCTTTCCGATCGGGCAGTGGATAATGTTTGTCTTGTCAAGTCTGTACTCAATCTTACCAGCCTTGATATCATTGATTGCCTTGGTGACATCCATCGTAACGGTGCCGGCCTTCGGGTTTGGCATCAGACCTTTCGGTCCCAGAACCTTACCGAGACGTCCGACAACGCCCATCATGTCAGGAGTGGCAACCACGACGTCAAAATCCAGCCATCCGTCGTTCTGAATCTTCGGTATCAGCTCATCGCCTCCGACGTAATCAGCGCCGGCAGCCTCTGCCTCCGCCACCTTGTCGCCCTTGGCAAACACCAACACTTTCACTGTCTTACCTGTTCCGTTCGGAAGCACAACCGCACCGCGGATCTGCTGATCTGCATGGCGTCCGTCACAGCCTGTTCTGATATGAACCTCCACTGTCTCGTCAAACTTTGCAGTGGCAGATTTCTTTGCCAGCGCTACAGCATCCTCAATCTCATAAAATGTTGCGCGATCGACCAACTTCGCGGATTCATTATATTTCTTTCCATGTTTCATTCCACTTTACCTCCGCTTAATCCTCTACTGTGATACCCATAGATCTCGCTGTACCCGCGATCATGCTCATGGCAGCCTCAAGGCTTGCCGCATTTAAATCAGGCATCTTTAACTCAGCGATCTCCTGGATCTTTGCCTTAGAAATCTTTGCAACCTTTGTCTTGTTCGGCGCTGCCGAAGCAGTCTTAAGATTGCACGCCTTCTTCAACAAAACTGCTGCAGGCGGAGTCTTTGTGATGAAGCTGAAGCTTCTGTCTGCATAGACTGTGATGACTACAGGAATGATCATACCTTCCTGATCTGCCGTCCTCGCATTGAACTGCTTGGTAAATTCAACGATGTTTACGCCGTGCTGTCCAAGCGCAGGTCCAACCGGCGGAGCCGGTGTTGCTTTTGCGGCAGGAATCTGCAATTTAATATATCCTTGTACTTTCTTTGCCATATTAGGCACCTCCTAATTTATTCTCGGCCCTCATACACCATGAAGACCGTTTTGTGGTCTTCCGGGCGGATAACCCTCCCACGCGGACTTGAGTCCGACATTTATTCTATTACACCCCGGTCATTTTGTCAATATAAAGAATACGGAACTGCTTCCATCAATCCCACATCTTCTTCACATCCGTGAAATTGATCTCAACCGGCGTCTCACGCCCGAACATCTCAACATTGATCGTGACGTTCTGTCTGGCGGCATCAATCTTCTGGACTGTGCCGACCGTGTCCTTCCACACGCCCGCAGTCACGCTGATCACGTCGCCCTCCGCAAATTCCACAGTGGTGTCGACGCTGAAGTCAAGCGCCTTGAGTTCTGCCTCCGTGAGCGGCACAGGCTTGCTTCCCGGTCCCACAAATCCGGTGACACCCCTCGTGTTTCTCACGACATACCATGCGTCATTGTTGTCCGCATCCATGTGCAGAAGAACATAACCCGGAAACATCTTTTTCTGCGATGTCTTCTCCACACCGTTTTTGAGCTCCATGACATCCTGCAGCGGAACCCTCACCTCAAGGATCTCATTCTCCAGATGCCTGTTCTCAATCGCTTTCTCGATATTAGCTTTCACCTTATTCTCATATCCCGAATAAGTGTGAACTACATACCAGCCCATGCCAAGCCCGCTCTTGTTGTCGCTGAGCGCAACCCTGCTGTGCGGCTCCTCCTCAGCCAGTTCCTCCATGACAAGCGCCTCATCTTCCGGTTCCTCCACGGCGGTCTCCCCGAACGTATCGGGCGATTCATCGTGCGCGGTCTGCTCCCCGGGCTCTGTCTCCTGCTCCGCCGCGTCCTCGTGCGGTTTCTCAGGCATCTTTGGTGATACTGGAAGCCACTCCTGCATATTGGGAGTGATGAGCTTCTTGGCTACTGCCCTTTTCTTTTCTTCCATAAATAATTACCTCTAATTTTACGCACCAATACTTGTTAAGAAGTTAATGCCGAACTGGATAAGGGTATCCAAAAAGGTAATGATCAGTCCTACTGCAACCGAAACACAAAGAACTGCTACAGACTGCTTAACAGTTTCTTTCTGGTCAGGCCAGGCGATCTTCTTAAACTCTGTCTTCACACTTTTCCAGAAGTTGTCCTTTTTCGCTTCTGTCTTAGCTGAATCTGCCATCATGTACCTCCTGTTCCTGTAGGCTGCTTATTTTGTCTCTTTGTGCAGTGTATGAGTCTTGCAGAATCTACAATACTTCTTGATCTCCATTCTGTCCGGATGGGTCTTCTTCTCCTTTGTAGTATTGTAATTACGCTGTTTGCACTCTGTACATGCCAATGTAATCTTTGTACGCATAATTCCACCTCCGCTAGCGTTCTCATAAATCCTTTGCTCTAATCATGCAGGATGCCGCCCTGGCACATCTTTGCATAAAAAAAAGACCTGCTGTGCATCTTGCTTACTCAATATACCACAGGAACAGCCCTGCGTCAATATTTATTTTTTCGCGGAACCCGGCGTTCTGATTCCTCATAAAATATGGATAGAAGGGGCATTTTCGAATCTTTTAAATTGTATCTATTTTTGAAACAATTCCTTCTTTTTTCAGTATTCGGGGCGGGTGCTGGGAAAATTTTTCATTTTTTCTAGGGCAAACCCCTTGCATTTTCGCACAATTCGTGGTAAGTTTAAAACAAAAGTGATATACATAACATTTTTGCGAATTTTTATGCAGCAAATGTCCAGTATCGCTTTAAAACAGGGAAGTTTGTTGAATTTTATATTCAATTATGTGTTCAAAAACAGGTTCACATAAGACCCAAATCTCATACCCAAGGAAGGAGGACATCTGTATGTCAGTTTCTATGACGACTCTGCAGGCTTTTGATCAGTACATGACCACATACCACAGCATGGACAGCAACCAGTTCAACAGAAAAAACAATAAGCGCAGTTTCCGCTTAGCCATGCACGATGCCAGCGAACTGCAGAATTTATACAGCACCATTCAATGGAAAAACCGCTTTACACCACTCTATCTCACGGAGCCATCAGCGCGATCCATCGCATATGCGATCCATCTGAAGGAGAGTGCCAACAATCTAAAGCAGACTATCGGCCTGCTCAGCAACGATGACGACCTGTTCTCAATGAAATCCGCCTACAGCGACAACGAATCGCTTGCGAGCGTGGAGTACGAGCCCGACGACGCGGACGGGGATGTGCCGTCAGATTTTACGCTGGAGGTAGAAAACTTTGCCTCGCCCCAGGTCAACACCAGCAAATACCTGCGTGCAAACCAGCCTGTGTCGCTGAGCCCGGGAAGCTATTCCTTTGACATATTGACGAACAAGCTCCACTACGAACTGCAGTTTAACGTGCACGAAGGCGATACCAACAGCAATCTGCAAAACAAGCTTGCGCGTCTGATCAATAACTCCGATATCGGCGTGTCGGCAAAGGTTGTCGAGACGCGCGGACTCACCGCGCTCGAGGTTACATCCGACGCATACGGACTTCCGGTTCAGGGGGAGCGCCACTTCACAATCACGGACGACAATACCACCTACCAGAGCGGCGTTGTCGATTATCTGGGACTGAACAAACACATCCGGGAGGCCGCCAACGCGGTGTACAGCATCAATGGAAATGAGGAGTCCTCCTACTCCAACACCTTCAATGTCCACGGCGCTTACCACATAACACTGCACCCTGAGAGCGCCGGGGCGGACCGCACCAGCTCAGATCAGCTTGCAGCGCGCGCAGCTGCGGTCGATTCCGCGGGAAAAAATGCAAGCGCACGAATTGGCCTGTACCCTGACGCCGAGTCACTCGCCAACAACATTGAGACTTTTGTGGAAGGCTACAACCAGTTTATGAACGGCGTGATCAACAATGTGACGGAACAGCCGCTCACAAAGCTTTTGTCCAAGGATTTGCACAAGTTTCTGGATCTGCACAGCTACAACCTAGAAAAGTACGGCATCAGCATCAACGAGGATGCGACGCTCGACTATCAAAAGAGCGATGAGATCACGGACGCTGCTGCCATCAAGGGTTTTGGCACACAGATTCTGCGAAAGCTAAACGCGATCTCGATCGACCCGATGGAGTATATCGACAGGCGGATCTGCGCCTATCCGAACCCCAATGCAAGCTATCCAAACCCTTACATGACAAGCATCTACTCGGGCATGCTGTACAATAACTATATGTAAAGTACTGTTTAAAAAGGCCGGCGCCCAGCGCCAGCCTTTTCTGTTTTATATGTGAACTCCATGCAGTTTTTATCCGTCTATGCCGGCTCTGCCGCCGCCATCTCCAGCGCTGCGGCAATCACCTTGTCCATATCGTAGTATCGGTACTGCCCCAGCCGTCCGCCAAACAGCACATTTTGCTGTCGCGATGCCAGAAGCGCATACTTCTGATACAGCGCGGCGTTCTGCGCGTCATTCACCGGATAGTACGGCTCATCGCCGCGGCGCCACTCTCTTGGATACTCCCTTGTGATCACCGTATCCGGCTGACAGCCGAACTCAAAATGCTTGTGTTCAATAATGCGCGTATAGGGCACTTCCCGCTCCGTATAGTTGACAACCGCGTTTCCCTGATAGTTTTCCTCCCCCTCAAGAAGCTCCGTCTCAAAATCGAGCGAGCGGTATTCCAGCGCCCCCTCGCAATAGTTAAAAAATGCATCTATCATGCCTGTGTACAGTACCTTTTCAAACGTGTGCTGTCCGTCATTTGTGACATATGTGTCATTTTTTTCATCCCGCCTGACATAGTCCTCAAACGCAGTCTCAAGCCGCACTTCTATGCCCTCGAGAAGCTTTGCCGTCATGGCGGTGTACCCGCCCTTTGGAATGCCCTGATAGGGATCCTTAAAGTAATTGTTGTCGTACGTGAAGCGGACTGGCAGGCGCTGGATGATAAATGCAGGCAGTTCCCTGCAGTCGCGCCCCCACTGCTTCTCTGTATAACCTTTGACAAGCTTCTCGTAGATATCTGTCCCGACGAGGGACAGAGCCTGCTCCTCAAGGTTTGCAGGCTCTGTGATACCGAGCCGGGCAATCTGTGACTGTATGCGCTCAGCCGCCTCCCGCGGCGTTCGGATATTCCACATCTTCGCAAACGTATTCATATTGAAGGGAAGGTTGTACAGCTCATCCTGGTACACTGCCAGCGGTGAGTTGACATAGTTGTTGAACTCTGCCAGCTCATTGACATAGTTCCAGATATTTCTGTCCGACGTATGAAAGATATGCGCTCCATACCGGTGAACCTGAATCCCCTTTATCTCCTCTGTATAGATATTTCCCGCAATATGATTTCTTTTGTCGATGACTTGACACCTTTTTCCTTTTTTCTTCATTTCCCGGGCAAACACGGCGCCGAAAAGTCCTGCGCCGACTACCAGATAATCATACTTCATACTCTGCACGCTCCTAATTGATCAGTGTCGGTTCCACCGGCTTCCAGTCTCTTGCAAGCTGTTCATACTCGGCTGCCTGCTGCGTCAGTCGGGAGTGCTCGAGCTCGTACTCTCTCTGTGGAAGCGCCTTAAACTTCGGTGATTTTGCAAGCTTTCTGCAGCACAGGGCAAGCGCCATAAACGCGGATGTGCCGCTGCTGGCAACATCAATATCGCTCTCGCAGTCATATCCTGCCCTGTGAAACCACTTGAGCGCCTCCTCAAAGTCCTCCTTCTTCATAAAGAAGTATCCCAGCTCCATACACATCTCCGCCGACGGTATCGTCGCCTCCTCACACAGTGCCACCTTGAGCACGCTGATCGGCTCGTCGGCTATCCTGTAGATCTTGAGTAAAACTGCGATGATCTGACGGCAGAGCAGTTCTTTCGCCTCCGCGCGCTTCTCGATCAGTGCGCGCTCAAAAAATCCCTCGGCAGTCCGAAGCTCCTCCTCCGTGCCGGCCTTGTACAGCTCCCGCAGATACATTCCCATCAGCCGGTCCGAGAGTGCGCCGCGCTCTGCGATAATCTTTTCAAACACGCCAAAATCCCGGCTGCTGTGATTGCCCTGCGGGCGGTGCCGCACCTCGATATCACTGTCGTATATGACAGGATTGACATTGACTGTCTCATGAATGGGCTCAATCCAGGTAAACTCGCGAAGCCGCTTAAAAAGTTTCGGCCGCAGGTCGCGCGCAAAGTTTTCTGTCGGATGATTGATCTGCTCAGTCACATAGATCATCTGCACGATCTCCACCTCCGGCAGCATAACACGCTTGAGCGCCTTGAACTTGTCCTGATTCTCGCGGTCGAGCACCTCATCGGCGTCCGCCGAGTATATATAATCCCCTGTCGCCTTGGAGAACGCAAAGTTTCTGGCGGCAGCAAAATCATCATTCCACACATAGTCATACAGATACGGCGTGTACTCTGCCGCGATCTTTCTGGTATCATCGGTCGAACCCGTGTCCACAATAATGATTTCATCCATAATATCCTTCAAGGAGTCCAGACAGTCTCTCAGCACTGCGGCCTCGTCCTTCACAATCATGCATAAACTGAATTTCATAATAATCCTCCGTTCACTCATGTTTTCTCGCTATTATTGTATCGGACTTTACATAATTTCTCAACAGTTTCTTTTATAAAAAATATCAGGAATTTCAAAATTTTTCTATCGGCTGTTTTGAGCCAAGGAATTGTGTGAAATAATCAGTGCTGCCGGTTAAGTTTTCAGAATTTTCTGACGATATAGTTTATGTAGTATTATTATGTAAATAAATATATCATTTATACAGAATTATGCGAGCAGTATCGCAGAAAATTTCAGGAGGAGCACTATGGAGTATCGGAAAAAATATGAAAATTTGTTACAGACATTGTGTAACGCATACAATAAAATGTTTCAGCTGCTAGAAGGTGTGGAACAGTGTGACGTGGAACTCACGCGCCTGTCCAGAATCAACCGTCCCAGCGTGGACGAGGTCTGCGGTGTCACCGCGCTCAAGGAGCGGCTGATTGTCACCCTAGATCAGATCTCCATCGCCATCGATCCCGTCCATGACCAGCTCGACGGCCTTCGGGCACTCTGTCAGGAGATCGACAATCACCCGATGTATCTCCATCTGACGGATTTGCAGCTGCTTGTCTACTATTACATCCGCCAGGTCATCAACAAGGAGGACATCAACAATCCGGATATCATCAACCGCCTCAACGCCTACAAGGAATCGCTCGAGCTCGACAAGGCACTCAGCGAGGTCCCGGAGTCGCAAAAGCAGGTTTTTATGCTTGTTCCCGAAAAAAAGGGGTAGGAACTTCCCTTCCCGCCTAATTACAGTCCCAACAGTACAGCACCCTGCTGAAATCCCGCCGCGCCAGCGCTTCGCTGTTGATAAAGAAATTGGCCGTGCCGCCGTCTGCCCAGCACACGTCGCACGCGTCATCCGACTGAAGCTGCAGCAGCACAGTATCGTAATATTTCGCGTTTGTACGCGGGTCAAACTGCACGAAGACCGGATAGCCCAGCATGGTATGGCCGCAGTATGACAGCGCGTTTGCCAGACGCCAGTAATCCTCGGCGGCCAGAACATCAGATGCACTCTTCCTTCCGATATTCTTCCCGTTCAGCGCTTTCAGCACGCTGCGAAACGTCCTGTCAAAACGCCTGTCAGAGACGTCCATGCATACCTCCTGCGGCGTGATCGCAAGGCGAAACGGCTTCCAGACCGGCGTGCACTCCGCGACGGCAGGGTCGTTTGAAACGGGGATATCCAGCTGCGCAATCTGCTCCTGCGTGACGGAATAATCGACCGTCTCATGATACACCACGCGAAACAATTCCTGGCGGTCCGGCGCATCGCCGTCATATCCATACATATAATCGCACTCATCCAGCGCGATAAAAAATTGCAGCATTCCCTGCTGCGGCAGGCGTTCGTCCACCGCTGCCCTGTCAAAATTGATCTGTGCAAGCAGCATCATCTTCCGCCCCGTCCTGTCCTTAGGATACGCCATTTTCAGATTCCAGTAGGGCAATCCCCCGAGCTTGCTGTCAAACAAGCCGGGCTCTGTATCCTTCTGCAGGGTCAGTGCATACGCCGTCTTGCGGGTCTGTTCCCTGATGCGCTCTGCGATCTCCTCAATTGGATAATCGTAGGTTGTCGTCTCACCAAATTCGATCCTTGCGCCGAGCGTGTCCAGAACCTGCGCGTTGACAAGGCGGTGCCTCTCTGGCAGGCGAACATGCCTGAGCGACGCAAGCTGTGAAAGCTGCGCACAGTCCGTGAAGTTTGACTGCACCAAATCCAGTTTTTTCAGCTTCGCACACTTTTTCAGAAAAGAGAAATCATCAACAGTCAGCGGGTTTCGTGTGCTGATGATCAGGGTGTGCAGATTTTCCATCTCTCCTATCAGAGAAAAATCATGTTCTCTCTGCCTGAATCTGCCGGACCATACAGCTTGTTCCTGCTCTGTCAGCTCTAATGACTTTATCTTTTTTATGTCATACAGCACCTGCGGAACCCTGCCGCAGCTCTGCACAACCGCCCCCATCAGATAAGGATCAACCGTCCACTCTTTTTCCTGCATAAAGATACGCCTCCTTCATTTGCACGTCCCCGCGCCGGTATACAATCGAAATCCGGTCACAGGATTGCAGCTGCCACCCATGTGTGCCATTTTCGAGATACCACCGGATTTCCTCTGTAACCTGTTCTAAAGCATCCTGCCAGTCCCTGTCACAATTCCAGTAAAACAATGCTTCTGCCTCCGCGCAGTCTGTGACTTCCAGCCGATAGCCCCCCTCCGCACACCGAAGTGCAAACTGCGGCTGACTGCACGTTTTTGCGCACGCAGCAAACAGTCTGTCCAGCCACAGGGCCAGCTCTGCCGTTATCTTTGTCTCCGTGAACGCTGTCAGATAATCTGCTCCTGTCCTTTCCGGGCTGTGTACCGACTTTAGAAAATCCTCCCTGCCATAGCAGTACTGCAGGCTGCCATCGATCCGCGAAACACTCAGATATCCCGCAAACCGCTCGACTGCCGTGACATTGTCCAGTTCATACATCTGCGGCAGAATCGCCGACAGCCCATCGCCGCGGCACATGCGAAATGCCTTATAATAGTAGTATGTCCCGCTCTCTCCGACCGCGAAGGGCTTCGCCTCACAGATTTCCTTTGGTGTGTAGGTGTCTCCCCACCCGAAATGACCGGCAATCACATGTTTTTCCTTCACTTTTTTGTCCAGCTCGCGGCAGTTAAATTCGTACTGCTTCTGACTTTCTGCACTGCGCTGTGCCAAGTCTGTTCCATAAGGCGCCATGGCACAATAAAGTACACGGCGGGCGCTGCTGTCCTCGCCATAGTGGAGCACGCAATAACTCTCTGTCAGATATTGTCCGTCGGTCTGCCAGAACTTCTCCGCCGCCTCAGGCGCATTTTTTTCATGGTAAAGGCGGGCGCGCTGCGCCTCCCGGACAGACGCTTCAGGCCGCTTTAGCGCCTTGATAATCTGCTCCGCCTTTTCCTGCGGTGTGAGCCCTTCAAGCGATACCGTGCCGAGCGAAACGGGCGCAGGCGGTTCCAGCTCCCGCCACAAGGCCTGCTCTTTATGCCCGTCTGCGGCCACTGTATGAACCCGCTGCCAGGCAAAATCATTCAGGCAGTAAAAGGTCACTGTTCCACATTCCTCCACCGCCTGCATACAGAACTGCTCCCCCTCCCTGTGCCAGACATCTGTGATCTTGCGGCTCTGCGCCTGTCTTCTACAGCAAAGTTCCGACATAAGACGCGCAATCTCGGGAACGGTCTGCGGGTAGAGCGGCGTTTTGTACAGCCACGTCTCTGCGAGGGCCGCCGCCTCACCACACGCACCATTATCGACGGCAGTCAGCGCAAACAGGAAGAAAAACAGTTCCACCCGCTCCAGGGATGGCGCAAACTGCAAAAGCTCCTCAAATGTATACTGCGGTTTGTGCACCGGCTCGCCGTCCAGCCAGTACAGCACATAGTGCAGATGAAACTCCACCCGGAGCAGCTTCTGATCCGGAAGGCGGCATTCCAGGCTGGCCGGACTGCCGCTGTCAAATCCAGTGAAGCGTTTCTGCCACAAAAGCGATGGAAAATAGGTTTTTTCCATATAGTGCGGCAGGTCATCGCGGTATGGTCCCTGGTATTTATGCGCCCGCCGCTCATCCTTTGCGCTGACTTTGCTCAGACCAAATCCCCATGTCAGATAATACTGCCAGAAATCCATGCTGCCGCCAGCTGCCTCCGGCGCAGTCTTTTCCGGCTCTGCCGCAATCCCCTCAATCTCCCTTATCCTGCGCGAAAAGCCAATCGAAGGAATCAGCCCCTCCGCGATAAACTGCTGCGCCCTCTGCTCCGCTCCCCACAGCTCCTCTCGGGAGTAAAAGTCCATCAGCCCTCTCGACAGGGATTCCGGCATGACGCGCCTTGCATGAAAATTTGTGAAAATCTTGTCAAACAATTCCATGTCACACTGCAATACATGCCAACTGGCACTGTCAAAAAATGTCCTGACACGCTCCCTGATCTTGTCCGTCTCCTCGTAGATGCCATGGTCATAGTTGGAATGATTGTCTGAGATAATGCCGGCCAGCTCTTTATAGCACGCCGCCAGCTGCTGCGTTTTTGTCCCCTCCCCGTATAGGTTCTTCTCAACAGCGGGATGCTGTCTGAGAATTTCCTGTTTTAACGGCGCATACAGATTCCTGTACGCAGAGTGATCTACAGTTTTCAGATTGTATTCCCGGTACATGCATTCCAGGACACAGGCCGGAACCGCCTCCGACTGAATCCAGAACGTAAACAGCCTGATCAGGCACTCTCCCCGCTGCTCCTTTTCCAGATACCCCGCATTGTTGTCCGGTTTCTCAAGACATCTCGGCTGCCCGTTCATCAGGATATCCGACCAGACTTTTCTGCTGCCGGGAAGGAGCGCATTGCTGCCGTTTAGCTTTTTCAGGCGCATATAATCGGCAAACGCGCGCATACAGACCACGCTGTCAGGTCGATCCAGCAGTTTCAGCGGCAGATGCTCCATTTTTTCCATCCTGGCAGTCCAGTACGCCAGGACCGTCTCCCGCGCCGGAAAGCTCTCCGGCACTTCGACACTGTACCTGCCCTGCCTGGGGGCAATGACGTAAGCGACGGCAAGCTCCGTCAAAAATGCCCCAGGCAGATATCGCGCGGGAAGCGCAGATGCCTTCTGCCGCCGCGAGAGTGCGCGCACAACACGGGCTGCAAATGCTGTGAAAAACCCTTTTTTGGCCTTTCGCGCCTCCCACTGCGACAGATACTGCACGATCCGGGATGCAAGCGCTGAAAAAAAGCCTTCTTTACTCTTTTGCCCCTCCCACTGTGACAGATACTGCACCATACTGTCCGCAAACGTCTCTGAATACTGTTCCCGAAGAAAATCGTCAGAGAGAAAAAACGCCCTCCAGACTTCTGCGCGCGCAGCCTCCTGTGCACACGCAAAGATGGCTGTCATCCGGGACAGCGCCTCTGACTGCGCCGCCGGCTCCGCGGCATGAAACTCTTTCTGTTTCCAGTTCATTGATATCACCCTCCTGTGTTGTTTTCCAATAACAGAATACTCCGTCCGCGTGAGGATGACAACCATTTCAGTGCCGGTTTTCAGTGTGACTTTGTCACTGAACCCGCAGCAATTCTGATGTATACTGTTCTCATATGAAAAATAAGGAACTGTAAAAAAGGAGAATCACCATGCCAAAAAGAAAAGCTGTCATAGACACACGCACCTGCGTGGCGTGCGGGTGCTGCATGAAAGTCTGTCCCAGAAGCGCCATCACAATCCCCAGAGGCATCTGCGCCGAGGTCGACGTGGCGCTTTGCGTCGGCTGCGGGAAATGCGCGCAGGAATGCCCCACAAGCGTCATCACACTGGAGGTGAAGGAATGAAAAATACTGCAAAAAAATGGTACGACTATCTCTGGGTTGTCTCGCTGACCTACCTGATACTGGGATTTTTCAACATCCTGTTTGCATGGCTGGGACTGCTGTGCTTCTTTATCCCGCTCATCATCTCCATCACAAAGGGGAGCAAGGCCTACTGCAACAAGTACTGCGGCAGAGGACAGCTGTTTGCCCTAGCGGGCGGCAGATTCGGCCTGTCCCGCAGAAAGGATATCCCAAAATGGATGAAATCCAGTGGTTTCCGCTATGGATTTCTGCTCTTCTTCTTCGCAATGTTTTTTCTCATGCTGTGGAACACCTGGCTGGTGTTTGCCGGTGCGAAGGACCTGCGCACAGTCGTAACGCTGCTCTGGACCCTGAAGCTCCCGTGGCACTGGGCTTACCATGGCACCTTGTTCTCCGACGGCGTGGCGCAGTTCGCATTCGGATTTTACAGCGTGATGCTCACCTCCACCGTGCTCGGGTTTGTCACCATGCTTTTGTTCAAGCCCCGCTCATGGTGCGTCTACTGTCCGATGGGCACCATGACGCAGCTCATCTGCCGCGCGCGCAATGCAGCCTCTGCACCAAAATCCTTGTAAGCTGTATCGCTTTTTACTACATAGCCAGCCCGCGCAGGCGCGCCTTGTCGAGGATCTTAATCCCTTTGCGGGAGACCTCGACAATCCCCTCGCTGGCAAAATATTTCAGCATTCTTGACACCACCTCGCGGGCGGAACCCATATAGCAGGCAATCTGCCCGTGAGTCAGCGCGATGGTATCAGACCCTGTCCGCGCCGACTCATCCGTCAGAAAAATGGCAAGCCGCCTGTCCATGCTCATAAACAGGATCTGCTGCATCACCCACATCACATCCGAAAAACGGCTGACCACCGCCTCGAGCATAAATATTTTCATCTTCGGATTGCGCTCTGCGGCAGCGGCAAAGACAGCGCCGTTTATCACATAGCACGCGCTGTCCTCCTCGGCGTCCACAAACACGTCGAAGGTTATGGCAGACAGCAGGCAGGAGGCGGACAGCATACACAGTTCTCCCTCCTGCAGGCGGTACAGCGTGATGTCCTTTCCCGCGTCCGACATCATATAGAGGCGGAGGCTTCCCGCGCGTACCAGAATCACGCCAGAGCACTCGTCACCGCTGTGAACGCTCCTCCCCTTTTCATAGTCTACCGCATCCGTATTCCGGCAGAGTTCGTCCCTGTCCTCCTGCGGTATCTCATTCCAAAACGGAAACACTTCTTTGTAAACCGATGCAAAATCCACTGTCGTCATCTCCTCACAGCCCCTTCCATAAACGCAACCCCTCCATATCCACTGTCGCTCCACCACAATATGAATATGCCCGAAATCGTGTCCTATGCCTGCCCTGCTTAAAATCAGTTGCATGGTCATGCTCTGTCTTTCATTATATACGCAACCCCTGTTTCCCACAATATACTACAACGAAAATTAAGCGTCTGGTACATTGCCGCGTTACTGTTCACTCGCCCGTCAAAGTAGTGAAAAACATGCGCCAAATTGATGCCTTTTATCAATTTGTGTGCAAAAGTTGTTATAATTCACACCCAAAATACAAAAATAGTTGTAAAATTATGGCGGGGTGTGAATTGTAACATTGCCGCAGAATGATTGTTTCAGATGCAAGGCGGCGGACAATACTATTGCGCAGCTGCCAAAAAACGCATCAAAGGACGAAAATCGATTTTCGCTTGACTTTAGCACGCTAAACTGTTACCATATTAATGTAAAAAATTGTATTGGAGGAGAAGTATGAAAAAAATGTTTACAAAGGCAGTCGCCCTGGCTGCGGCAATGATGCTGTCAGCAGCGCTTACAGGGTGCGGCAGTTCCCCGGCCTCGTCATCCGGCAATTCCACGCAAACCCCGCAGGACACGGAAAGCGCAACACAAGCCGCACAGGCGGAAACGGCGGACAGCGCGCCATCTGAATCCACACAGGCTTCGGACAGTGCAGGCACCGCGGACGAGTCCACACAGAACACAGACACTGACGCCGAGAACGCGCAGAGTGCGGACTCGGATATGAGTTATGTGAAAAATAAGGGCACGCTCGTTGTCGGAATCACCAATTTCAAGCCGATGGATTACCAGGACGAGAGCGGCGCGTGGATCGGCTTTGACGCGGACATGGCATCGGCCTTTGCAGAGAGCCTCGGCGTCGCTGTCGAGTTCGTGGAGATTGACTGGGACAACAAGATACTCGAGCTTGACAGCCGGACGATCGACTGCGTCTGGAACGGAATGACGCTCACAGCCGAGGTCACAAGCGCCATGGAATGTTCCAGGCCCTACTGCAACAACGCGCAGGTGATCGTTGTGCCAGCGGACAAGGCTGCCGACTTCCAGGACAAGAACAACATTCCTGAGGTCAGCTTTGCAGTGGAGGCGGGAAGCGCCGGCGAGGCGCAGGCGTCTGCACTCGAGCTCGCACACACGCCTGTGACCGCGCAGGCGGACGCGCTGATGGAAGTCGCCGCAGGAACTTCTGACGCCGCCATTATCGACTCGCTCATGGCAGGCGCCATGGTGGGTGAGGGAACCGGATACGCAGATCTTGTATACACGGTAGGTCTGAATGATGAGAAGTATGGCGTTGGGTTCCGGAAGGGTTCTGATCTCGCCGCGGCACTCAACGACTTTTTTGCAGCGAGCACCCAGGATGGGAGTATGCTTAAGACCGCTGAAAAATATGGCGTACAGGCGGCACTGATAACACAGCAGCCATAATCCCAAAAAGGAATCCCGGCGATTCCCCAGACGACAAGGGTGTCTCAAGATACAGCTTGGGATACCCTTTATTATGTGCAGAGAAACTTTTTTCAGTTAGGAGATACATATGCAACTGATACTCGAACAATTTCCGATTGTCATCCGCTCTTTAAATATCGGCTTTCTACAGACCCTAAAACTGTTTTTTGTCACGCTCATCGGCGCGTTTCCGCTGGGGCTTGTCATCGCGTTCGGCTCCATGTCGCACTTTCGGCCGCTGCGGTATTTTTCCAGATTTCTCGTGTGGATCATACGCGGCACGCCGCTGATGATACAGCTACTCATTTTCTACTATTTCCCCGGCCTGGTACTGCATACGCCCATCTGGGGCAGCGGGGAGCGCGGGCGCTTTCTGGCAGCTAGCATCTCGTTCATCCTGAACTACGCATGCTACTTCTCGGAAATCTACCGCGGCGGCATCCAGTCCATTCCCGTCGGCCAGACCGAGGCGGGGCTTGTGCTGGGCATGACCAGACGACAGATCTTTTTCAAAATCAAGCTGCTGCAGATGGTAAAGCGGATTGTTCCGCCCATGTCCAACGAAATCATCACGCTGGTGAAGGACACCTCGCTCTCCCGCATCATTGCGCTGCAGGAGATTATCTGGGCCGGCCAGTCCTTCCTCAAGGGTTCACAGGGAATCTCCGGCGCCATCTGGCCGCTGTTTTTCACCGCAGTCTACTACTTAATCTGGAACGGTCTTCTCACAACCCTTCTGGGATATCTGGAAAGACGGCTCGATTACTTTAAATAAGAAAGGGGATATGGATATGGCTATTTTGGAAGTACAGCACATTCAGAAAACATTTGAGCGAACGCAGGTCTTAAAGGATATCAGCTTTTCTATGGAAAAGGGACAGACCGTCTCCATCATCGGTTCCTCGGGAAGCGGCAAGACAACGCTTTTGCGCTGTCTGAATTTTCTGGAGCGGCCGGACCACGGCGTGATCCGCGTGAATGGGGAAACGCTGTTTGACTCCGCAGACCCCGCCGCCGGAGGGGAGCGGGAAATCCGCCGCAAACGTCTTCATTTCGGTCTTGTATTCCAGTCATTCAACCTGTTTCCACAGTACACCGCGCTGCAGAACGTCATGCTTGCGGGACAGCTGCTCGCGCAGGAGGCACCCGACTACAAGGCGCGCAAAAAAGAACTGCTGCTCGCTATCGAGCAGCAGGCAAGAGAGCTGCTGGGCCAGATGGGGCTCTCCGACCGGATGGAAAATTACCCGCACCAGCTCTCGGGCGGCCAGTGCCAGCGCGTCGCCATCGCGCGTGCGCTGGCGCTCACCCCCGACATTCTGTGCTTTGACGAGCCGACCTCCGCGCTCGACCCCGAGCTGACAGGCGAGGTTCTGCACGTCATTCGGGAGCTTGCCGACAAGGAGACCACCATGATTATCGTCACGCACGAGATGGCCTTTGCCCGCGATGTCGCAGACCATGTCATCTTCATGGACGACGGAACAATCCTTGAGCAGGGCACCCCAAGGGAGGTCATAGAAAATCCAAAGGAAGAGCGCACAAGACAGTTTTTGGCGCGCTTTCACCAGGAGACGCGCTGACTTGCGGATTTCACATACCTGTCAAAAACCATGTTTTGCGCAGTGCTCTGCCAACCGTTTTTTCAGATACTCATACCGAAGGCGCTTCTCCTCCTTGGCAAAGTGTGTTTCCCGAAACTGTTCCGGATTCGCTTCATAGCACAGTATTTCATCGCCGAACTGCTCGCTGGTCAGATCAAAACAGCTATTGCCTGTCACGTTATAGCAGTGGTAGTTTCCGCCCGGCCGCAGGATGCCGTACACCTTTCCTCCAAAGATGTCCTGCGCCAGAAATGCGGTGATGGAACACTGCCCAAGCGTCCTGTTTTCCGGCGTCCAGTCCGCGCGCATCCGCGGTGCACAGGTATCGGCACACCAGATTTCTGACAGGGCATCATACAAGTCGATCGGCGTCCTTATCCCCGCATACTCGTCTGTGACTGCCGGGGCACTGGCCTGCTCCCAGCCGTAAAAATGATATGTTTTCATCTGATAACCTCACTTTCATATGACAATTCCGTCAAGATGGTCGCACTCGTGCTGGATAATCTGCGCTATCCAGCCAGAATACTTCTGTCTCTGCCTGTTCCATCCCGCGTCCCAATATTCCACCTCTATCTCCTGATACCGCGTCGTGGGACGCACGCCCTCAAGTGATAGACAGCCCTCCTCGGTCTGGTAGGCACCTGTCTTTTTTGTAATCACCGGGTTTATCATCGGCATATTCGCAAATCCCATGTTTACGGCTATAATGCGCTTTTTTATGCCGATCATATTTGCCGCCATCCCGACACAGCTGGCCTGATTTGCCTTCAGTGTGTCGAGCAGGTCGGCCACCACCTGCATGTCCGCTTTTTCTGCGGGCTCCGACTTCTGACGCAGAAAAAATACATCTCTCATGATCGGTCTCACCATTGCCATTCCCCCCTTTCCATGATGGTGCTGAAACTACGGATTCCCTGGAAACAGTATACACAATCCAGCCGCGTTGCACAACCCCAAAGCGGTCCTCGGGCAAAAACAGCGGGCGGTGAGACGTGCAATCTCACCGCCCGCTGTCTGTATAACTTACCCTTCGATTGGAATAAACCTGCTCTCCTCGATCACAGGCTTTGCCTCTTTCTTCGGAACTGACACCTTTAAGATACCGTCCTCGAACTTCGCCCGGATGTCCTCCTGCGTCACATCCTCGCCCACAAAAAAGCTTCTGCTGCAGCTTCCATAGTAACGCTCGCGTCGAATATACTTGTCATTCTCATCCTTCTGGTCGCTGTTCTGGCTCGTCTGTGCACTGATGGTCAGATACCCGTTCTTAAGCTCCGCCTGCACATTCTCTTTCTTGCAGCCCGGCAGGTCGATATCAAGCTCGTATCCCGTGTCGCTTTCCCTGACATCTGTTCTCATAATGCCTGTCGCGGTATTGCAGCGGGACGCCGATCGCATCGGGCGGGCAAAATCCTCAAAGAAATCGTCGAGTAAACTTTCTCCAAAAATACGGTTCATAACATTTGCGCTTGGTAATAACATAACTCATTCCTCCTATCCAATTGAATGACTGTATTTGTTGTACAGCCGTTGTTTTATTTGTTATATATGTGTTATAACACACTTATTAGCACTCGTCAAGTATGAGTGCTAATATTTTTTCTAAAAACTATATAAACTCCGAACTTTTGAGTTGTTCCCAATATTCATTTCCCTGCATATAATCAAACGTTTCCTCTCCGAAAGATTTCAAAAGCCTTTGCCTTAATCCATCGAGGAACGCAGGCTGGACGGCTTTTGGCGCCATATGCTGATACAGCCTGGATTTTGAAAAATCGCCGATTGTGTCAATGCTGTCGAGAATATCCTGCATGATCCGCACCGTCCATGCAACGTCCTTCTCCCATGCGGCAACATCCAATCCCATACAAACTTCATTGTATTTTCCCATTTCAAATGCGGACGCGGCGGAGGAAGCAGCCGTGACCAGCTTTTTTGCCATCTCATGGTCGCCGTCCTGCATATAAAGAATGCGCAGATCATTCAGCACCACCTGTATGTGCTGATACCCGGAGAAAATCAGCTCCTCATATGCGCGGTAGGCTTCCATCTTTTTTCCGGTTCTGCTGTTCACAAGTGCCTGCTTGCGCTTCCGTTCCGGATTGTCCACAGAGAAATACTCCACATAACGGAGCGCCCGTTCGTAGTCCTCTTTCCGAAAATATGCATGGAACAGTAATCCTGCGGCCTGATTGCGCGTCTGCTCACTTTCTGAGCACAGACACCGCTCATACCAGCCAAGAATCGCCTGCTCATAGTCTTCCTGAGCGGGCGGCGCCATAAGCATTCTTCTCGCGTCAAGAATCACGGCCGCCTGCCAGATCAGTTTTTCGCAGTTTGGATATTCCTCAATCTTTTTCTTCGCGTCAAGGAACACCTCATGAAAGTTTTTCTCCTCCAGATCTCTTTGAATGAGCGACAGGTACTGGTTAATTTCTTCGTCTGTCAACGCATCCTGAAAGGACAGAAGTTCATCTGTTGTAATGCCAAGCAGCCGTGCGACAGGCGCCAGCAAAGCAATGTCGGGCAGCGTATTGCCCCTCTCCCACTTGTTGA
This sequence comes from uncultured Lachnospiraceae bacterium, assembly GCA_947175845.1. Classification (GTDB taxonomy): domain Bacteria; phylum Bacillota; class Clostridia; order Lachnospirales; family Lachnospiraceae; genus COE1. The sequence continues at coordinate 23,465 of CAMWOK010000004.1, forward strand.
CTGCAGGCGCAGTTACGCCAAGACGATTCGCCATCTCCTCTTGTGTCATGCCAATTTTCTTTCTATATTTTTTGATAACAGCTCCGATTGTCATGTTCGAACAACTCCTTTGCAATTTTGGATTTAGTCCAGTATAACTGACCTGCGACCAAAAGGCTATTGAATGTCAGTTAAATAATAAGAAATTTTTTTAACTGTCTTTTAATTTTTCTGGCGCCTCTGCGCAAAAAAACAGACGGTGGTTTTTAGCCACCGCCTCTGTTATTATATTATCAGCTTCGATATACCAGTTCTCATCCCAAGCACTGTTTACTTCAGGCGCTTAAAATTTCTAAATGCTTCTGCCCCTGATTTATTAATTATGATAGTACTCCATCATAAGAGATTCTGCAATGTCCTTGTTATCACTCTCGCCATCACTCAGGGTTCCCCGCGTCTCCTTCCAGGGTCTTTCTTCATGGGTATACTGTCTGAGCGTGTCCCCATCCTCATTCCCATATGTGTCGATTACATTGTCCATGTGTCTTTTTTCAGATTCAGAAAAAGAATGTGTCATTTCATAATCCTCTTTTTTCACAATTCTTCTGCCTCTATGTGTATCAAATAATCGTTTGTTCACAGGACCATTGGCATAATCCTTAAAAGTATCCTTTATAAATGCTGTTCTGTAAATTCCAAGACTCCACGCCTGGCAATAGTAAACCAGCTTCTGAAGTGTCCATGTGTCAATTGCATTCAATCTGTCAAGGATATAAGATGCCACATCAATTGACGTAGGGTTTGTTGATTCTATCTCGCTCAAATCTTCCGCCGGCACTTCCCTACCGAGCTCTCTTGCTAATGTTATCCACTCATCAATCATGATATCTGCATTTCTAAGGGATTCCTCAATCGTCACTCCATCTGCCATACAACCTGGCAATGCTGGAACATTTGTAATAAAAGCTTCGTCATCCTTGCTCCAATAAAACATCTTATTGTATGCCATCTCAGTCTCCCACCTCTCCAAGTCTGTATTTATTTACAATATTCCTGATTTCTTTTACCTGATATGGCTTAATTTTTCCATTTTTTTGGTTGTATATTTATTAATTCAGGAATATTATCTATCGTATACTGCATATGAGACCCTGTAGTTCTTTTATGTGATGCACCAATCTTATTCAGAAAAAACTTCATATCCATCTCTGATATATTTTTATCACAATTGCCTGACAGGATATCGGAACGTATCTTTTCATATTGGCTCATTTGTTGTGGCTCTCCTACGTTTGCTTGGTGTACTTATAATAGCATATATATGTTCGATTGTCAATATCCGCCCTACCCGCTTGCACGATAAACACACGATTCAGGACATCAAAATTTTCTCAACCAGTTCCCTGTGCGGCTTTGCCTCGTCCGCCTGATACACCAGAATGCCGTGTATATCGGCACTTCTGTCCATAAATGCCGGAAACAGGAAGCCGCACTCGGGAGGGCCCGCCTCATACTCCTCCAGAAGCGGACTGAACGTGCATATGATAAATTTGTAGACCTCCTCGGACTCCCACAGGCTTTCCTTGTCCTTCGCCTTTAAGGGGATGTCGTAGCTTCCATATAAGATCCGCACCGCATACGGCTTTGACGCGTCGTACTTCTCTCCGATAAACTCATAAAACAACTCAAGCAGCGCATCATTTTTCAGTTCACAGTCCTTCAATCCCATCAGTATCTGCCAGGTGTGCCCCGCCCTCTCGTGCGCCTTGTCAAACGGATAGTAGCGCAGATTTTTGTTTGTCTCCGAGAACGGCACCGTCTTGGCAAGTTTCAGATTTGCGTCAATATCCTTCTGTGGCAGCTTCAAAAAATGGCGGTTGAATGTGCCGTCGATAAAGCCCTCCTCGTCAAAATACGCCCCCGCAATCCGCGAGAAACAGTTGCGCTTCAGCGTCATGCGCCGTGTCAGCTCCAGCATGTCGTCCCTGTTGATTTTGTTCATTTCCATACCTCCACAATCCCGAATTTCTCTGCCCTGCACGGATATCATCTCCTCGCGCTACCGGCTCATCCCCCGGCACCGCCGCAGCCACCCGCCCTTGAGATAATAGACAATAAACAGCACCGAAGTCACCGACCAGGTCAGCGGATAACTGAACGCCACCGTGGAGACCTCCGGGCGCAGCGGAACCACCGCCAGGTTCCAGATGACGCGCAGCACGCAGATGCCCACGCAGGTCATGAGCATAGGCAAAATGGCGTCACCGCAGCCGCGCATCGTGCCGCCGAGGATCTCAATGCAGATGTAGGTGATGTAGCTTGGCGAAATCACCCGCATCATCCCAAGACCGATCGCAATCACGCCCGCATCATCCGTGAACAGCCCGAAAAAGATGCGTCCACCCGCGAGTACAATCACACTCAGAAGCACGCTTGTCAGCGCCGCCATGCCCAGACAGATACGCACACTTTTTTTGATGCGGTCGTACCTGCCCGCGCCAAAGTTCTGCCCCGCAAAGGTCGTGATCGACACGCCGTAGGCGCCCATGATCATCCAGAATATGCCATCTACCTTGCCGTACGCCGTCCACGCCGCAATCGTGTCCGTGCCAAAGGCGTTGATGCTCGACTGTATAATCAGATTCGAGGCGGAGTACATGGTGGACTGAATCCCTGCCGGCAGGCCGATGCGGACAATGTTGTGCAAGAGCGTCGGCGAAAAACGGATCTCTCTTAAGAAAAGCTGGTACGAATCCTGCGTCCGCATCAGCGTCACAAGCACCATCAGCGCGCTGATGACCTGTGCCAGCGCAGTCGCCACAGCCACGCCGACCACGCCCATTTTCAGTATGGTCACAAACAGAATGTCCAATATGATGTTCGCGGCGCAGGACAGAATCAGAAAGTAAAGCGGGCGCTTCGAATCCCCCACCGCCCGCAGGATACCCGAACCCATGTTGTAGATGAGCGCGGGGATCACGCCGAGAAAATAGACGCGCATGTACACCGCCGACAGCGACAGAATCTCCTCAGGCGTGTTCATTGCCCTGAGTGCCGCCCCGGAAAGAAGGATTCCCAGCGCCATAATCACCGCACCGCCCGCAATGGAGAGTGCCATGGCGGTGTGCACCGTCTTTCTGACATCCTCATCCTTTTTCGCGCCGTAATACTGCGCGATAATCACCGTCGCGCCGGAGGAAAGCCCCATAAAAAATCCAATCAGAAGATTAATCAGCGTGGACGCCGGACCGCCCACCGCGGCAAGCGCCTCCTTGCCGACAAACTTTCCCACAATCACCGCGTCCGTGGTGTTGTAGAGCTGCTGAAAAAAGGTCCCGAACAGGATCGGAAAAAAGAAAAAAAGAAGCTGCTTCCAGATGACTCCCTCTGTAATCTGATTGGATGTCTCACGAGTCTGCGTTTTCATATGTACCTCCTGCCAAACGATATACTGCCCGCCCTTTTGGCGCGCAGTCCTATCCCTCGATTCTCTTATTTCAGTATACATGCCCCCCGCGTTTTATACAACCCAAAAGCATCGAAAAAGCAAAACACATGGAATGCACAAAACAGCCCTGCATCCTTCTATCCAGCCGGATCAAAGAATGCAGGACTGC
>CAMWOK010000005.1 GCA_947175845.1 uncultured Lachnospiraceae bacterium
GGTGAAATATAAAATTTCACCATCCTGATTGATACGCCTGCTAAAGCAGGCAGATAGGAGTTAAGGTGAAATATAAAATTTCACCATCCTGATTGATACGCCTGCTAAAGCAGGCAGATGGGAGTTAATATGAGTAGACCAAAAGTGTTTGAGAGTGAGTACCGTTTCTGTCTGATTTTGTGGGAGCATGAGCCAGTCGGCAGCGGGGAGCTGGTGCGGCTGTGCGGGGAGCAGCTTGGCTGGAAGCCGACGACTGTTTACACCGTCATCAAGCGTCTGTCTGCGCGCGGAATCCTGAAAAATGAAAATTCTGTCGTGACCTCGCTGGTGTCCAGGGATGACATTCAGGCGGCGGAGATCGACGAGCTGGTGGAAAAGAAGTTTGATGGATCGCTCCCGGCGTTTGTGGCGGCTTTCACAAAACATCGAAAACTGTCAGAGAAGGAGATTGACGCGGTGCAGCAGATGATCGACCGCTACAGAGTTCTCAATCGGGATGACAATACAGGCGATGAGAAGGATAAAAAGGAAAAGCATATGGATTCGGAAGGAGGGCACAGATGACAGGTATTTTTCTGAAGGTTGTCAACATGGGGATCGCCGCAGGCTGGCTTGTGCTTGCAGTGATAACACTGCGTCTTGTGTTTCGCAGGGCGCCTAAATGGATGATGCCTGTGCTGTGGGGAATCGCTGCGCTGCGCATGGTGCTCCCCGTCTCCATTCAGAGTGTTTTCAGCCTGATACCCAGCGCGGAGACAATCAATCCGCAGATAGTGTACATGCAGGAACCTTTGATACACAGCGGTATCGACTCGCTGAATGCAGCGGTGAACCCGGTGATTGTGGAGGCGTTTGCGCCGGATCCGGCAGCGAGCGTAAATCCTATGCAGATTGTTGTCGCCGTGGCGGCGGCCTGCTGGATAGTTGGGGCTGTGCTTATGCTGGGCTACATGACAGTCAGCTATCTGCGCCTGAAGAGCCGCGTCAGGACCGCGGTACGGTGTGCGGACAATATTTTTCAGAGTGAATATGTCCCGTCGCCTTTTGTGCTGGGGATTGTGCATCCGCGCATTTATCTGCCGTTTGGGATGGAGGGGGCTGAGCGGGCATATGTCATTGCGCACGAACAGGCGCATCTCAAACGCCGCGATCACTGGTGGAAACCGATTGGCTATCTGCTGCTGTCTCTGCACTGGTACAATCCCGCGGTCTGGGCGGCGTACGCTTTGTTCTGCAGGGATTTGGAACTTGCCTGCGACGAGCGGGTTGTGCGCGATCTGAGTGCCGGACAGCGCGCGGACTACTCACAGGCGCTGCTTGCATGCAGCGTGTGCCGCCGCCTGCCCGCCTGCCCGCTGGCGTTTGGCGAGACGGGGGTGGCGGAGCGCGTGCGCAATGTGCTCCAGTATAAAAAGCCTGCATTGTGGCTCATTGCGGCGGCCGTGGTCTCGTGTGCCGTCGTGGCAGTCTGTTTTCTGACCAATCCAAAAGAGCCTGCGGCAGATGACAGCCGGCAGCATTTACCACCCATGCTCACAGTCAATGAAGTCCGCTATGCCGCTCCGAATATGCCGGCGGCGCAGCTGCCGTACGGTTATACCTGTGCGGGGACGCTGGACAGTGCGCAGGCGGCCGATACGGGAACTGAGGGGTGCGCGTACTACACCAGCCCCTATAATCCAGACTGTATCTATGTATATCAGGAGAGCGGAACACCGATTGATCCCCACACCCTCGACACCACGCGGCGGCAGTGGGCGTACCAGCAGTGGATTCGGGAGGGATCAGGCGATGGGGAGAATCGGCTGACACTGGAGGAGGTGCAGCGCCTTGCCGCGTTTGGCGAGGCGCTGACCTGGGAGGATTTTGAGCGGTATCCGTATGTGGAGACCGGCTCCGGGCTGTATATACAGGTCTATGAGATTGACGAGCTGTTCTCTGTCTGGATTGGCGGAGTAAGACTGACGGACACACCCCTGTATATTTACCTGTGCGCCGGCAGGGATCCGCAAGAGCAGGTAGAGATCCGGACGCAGGATGTGTCTGCGTTCCTTGACGCGCATCTGCGCGCGGGATAGAACAGTGCGCAGACAGGAGAAGGCATATATCTTTGCGTTCAAGGTGCGCGACGAGAGCGGCGACGAGACGACGCCCGAGGACACCGTTGCAGACGCGCTCGCGCAGATAGAGGAAAAGCGCTGTGAGACGGCGCTGATCGCAAACGGCTTTGCGCCGGAGAATATCGGAAAATACGGATTTGGATTTCAGGGGCAGAAGTGCCTGATCGGGTGAAAAAAGTATTGTCAACATCAGGGGATGCGTGTATAATCTACAGTAAGAGACTGTTCAAAACTTTGCGGGGAGCGTGATTGTTCTGGATGACACCAAGACGAAAATCATTTTTGCGGCCATGAAAGCCGTGCGGCAGTACGGTCTCGAGGGCGTTCGCATACAGAACATCAGCAGTCAGGCAGGAATTTCGCCCGGGGCGCTGTACCGTCATTTTGACAGCAAGGATCAACTGATGGAGGCGTGTTTTACATATGTGGACAGGCAGGCTGCGGCCATTTTTGACCATTTGAAATTTAATCCGCTGACCATGGTTACCGACCCGATGGGTGCGGTGAAGAGTCTGTGGAGGCCGTACTTTCGCTACTGGGTGGCACACCCCGACGAGACGGTCTTTTACCACCGCTATCGGGACAGTGCGTTCTTTCCGGCGTACGACAAGAACCGGGACACGGAGTATTTCAATTCGTTTGGCGATATGGTCCGCGTGTTCATGCGGGTGTTTCCCAGCCTGAAACGCATCAATCAGGATTTGCTGTGGCTCCATGTGCTCACATCCACTTTGATGTATGCCAAATATGTGGTGGAGGGCGTGCTGCCCGACAACCAGGAGACGGAGGACACGGTTTTTCAATTGCTGACTACGGGACTGAGCGGTTATCTCAAGCCGGAGAAAGTCCAGAAGGATAAAAACAAATCGCGCAAAAAATGAAACGACAGAATCAAATGACTACCGCTTGAGGGCGGTTTGTTTTTAAACAGAATGTAAATAAATGTTTATTTACAATATTGCAGAAAAGTGCGTCGCAGAGCGGCGTTTTATATTGCAAAATAAGTAAATGAATATTTACTCACATCAATATAGCAGGAGGGAATTGACATGATAATTTTTCAGAGACAGGTTCACAGAAGCAAGGCTGGCATGAGGGTATTTCTTGCGGGAGTGTTGGTGCTGATGCTGCTGCGCCCTTTGATCAATGCCGGGGCGGCGGGCGAAAACAGGTTTTCCGACATTGTGGAATTTCGGCAGATTGCGCTTTATCACAGCGACGGAGGAACGGCGGCAGGCGACCCGGTTGGGGCTCATGCCCTGATTGAGAAAGGCGCGGGGCTGGTTTTGCGCTATGAATATGAAATACAGGAGAAGGACATCCCCCAAATTAAGGCTGAGACGCCGTATTATCTGGAAGTTACGCCCCATCTGGTGCTGCCTGACCTGACGGCGGGATCGCCGCTGTATATTGAAACGGAGGATGGACCGGTGGAATTTGGCACAATTCATTCGGATGGAAGCAGGGCATGGGTCGTCTTTCGGGCAAATGCAGATGGAGACACGGTCCTGTCAGAGTATGGAGGGCTTGAAAACGCACATTTTTACCTGAACTGCCGCAGGGCGGACGCACCGCCCAAAGACGAGGCGCCCATAGACGGGAAAGACAATCTGTATGCCATGAAATTTGAGGATGGAGGGCAGCTTGAATTTGGCTACGCGGAGCTTGAACCGGTATCGGCGAAGGCGCAGATCAAAAAGGATGGCAGCCTTGCCCAAAAGACAATTACATGGACCATAGAATACACGCCGTGGCAGAATCCGTCCCCGGCCGATGGCGTCACGATGGACACGCTCTTTGAACTGCACGATACGATTGACGGTGCGCTGCACACATATGTGAAGGGCAGTGTCAGAGTGGACGGCACACCAGTTGCGGACAGTGCGTCGCGGGATGACATTGCAGCGGACATGGAGCGGTATGTGATAGCGGAGTCCGCAGCGGACGGGGAAAGTACCATGCTCACATTCGGCGGGACAAAGTTGAAAGCGGGCTCTGCGACACAGGGGGATCCGGCAAAGCCTATGAAGATTACATATGAGACTACCATCCGGGACGAACTGCTCCTGCCGGGCGGCGCAGGCGGGCAGAAAATTACGAATGCGGCACAGCTGTTTGCCGGTACAGACACTACCTTTCATCCGGTGGGGATCAGCGCAAATCACACCATATCTGTCAAACAGCCCGACTGGATAGAGAAAAAGGGAACGACGACGCGCGTGCCCGGAGGTGGTTCGTTCACCGAATGGGAAGTCACCTTTTATCCCAATGGGTTTACATTTGGAGAGGACGATAAGCTGACGCTTCACGACCAGCTGCCCGGCGGCAGCGCGCTGGTTGACGGTTCTGTGCAGGTAGACGGGCAGGCGGTGACGGCAGTGTCTGACAATGCGAACGGTTTTACGATCTCGCCGATTGCGGCGGACCGGGAACTGGTCATCACCTATCGGACGAAAGTGGATGAGGACATGTATGACAGCGGGACGAGCCTGGGGGAGAATGTCGCATGGTGTTCTTTCCAATATGACGGGAAAGACTACACCACGCCCACGGTCACTGCGCCTGTTGGCAGCGGAGATGGCACAGGGACACCCAGCACAGCCACACTGCTCAAGACCAATTCCGGTTACAATGCCGCGGAGCGCACAATCGAGTGGACAGTGACCATCAATCCGCACAAGGCAAATCTGAAAGGAGGCATATTTAGCGACGATCTGGGTGCTGTCGGCGGAAACTGTGGGCGCGCAGGACATCCGGGCGGACTCGAGCTTGTCGGCGGGGCGGCGGGTGTCGCGGTCCTTTTGAATGGTGCAGAAACGGCAGATCGCAATGCTGTGCAGATCCGATATGACGGACAGGTGATTACCGCGGAGGTTGTGAATATCGGGGCACAGACAGTCACGCTCAGGTACACAACGAAGGTTTGCGACCCCTGTATTTTTGCCGGCAACACAAAAGGAAAAAAGCTGACAAACACTATCGTTACAGAAAATATGGTCATCGGAAACCAGGCGCCAGTCCGGCGCAGCGCAGACAGTACCGCGGATCTCAGTGTGACAGTGCTGACAAAGAAGACGCCGGTCTACGAGTATGATGCGGGCACGATGCGGTGGACCGTGGAGGTGGATGCGGCAGGACTGCCCATGGAAGACATTGTTCTGACCGACGTGCTTCCAAAGGGGCTGACATACAAGGAAAACTCCCTTGCCACAAACCCGGAGATCGCGGGTGCATCGGCAGTGTTCTCGGGGCAGGAACTGACAATCAAACTCGGGAGCGTGACGGGGCGGACGACCGTCACGTTTGACACCAGCGTCTCGCCGGAAGAGATCGGGTTTAACAGTGACGGTGCTGTCACGATCGCGAACACGATCGCGATGAACGGCAGGGCGGACGGCGTCGAATTTGCGGAGGTTTCGCATAAGGTTACGCATACCTTCACCAATCACGGGCTGGTCAAGAGCAGTGCTGTGAACAGTCAGGAAGAGCTCATAAAATATGAGGTGCTGATCAATCCGTTCGGTCTTGCGCTCCCGGAAAATCCGTCCCTTGTGGATACGCTGGATAAGCGCCTGCAGCTCGACGCGGACACGCTGTATTTCTATGAGGCAAAGTTGTCCGGCACGACCGACAGCACGGGGCAGAAACCGTCCTACACAAAGACGGGCAGCGGGACACTGCTCAAACTGTCCGGTTACGACCCGGAGACCAACAGTTTTACAGTACCGCTGCCTGTCAGCGCCGACAGCAGGGCAGCCTATGTGCTGTGCTACACAGCGGATATCATAGAGCGCCAGACAGGTGGTTACGGCAACAGTGTCCGATTTGAGGGCGGTTCTGTGCTGCTGGGCGGAAGCAAGAACAACAGTGCGTCTGTCGGTGGCGGGGGCGGTGGAGGCGGTGGCGGCGTTGCCGCGCGCAAAGCCGCGATCTCCGTGCGGAAAACGGACAGTGAGAGCGGGCAGCCTCTGGCGGGAGTGACTTTTACGTTGTACCAGTGGGACAGCGCAAACAACCAGCGCGGCCTGCCGTTTGCCCGCAAAGTGACAGACGCGGACGGAAAGCTGACCTTTCAGGTGAAACCAGGCGCGGTTTACGCGTTGGAGGAGACGGCGGGGATTTCCGGTTATGACAGTGTGCCCGGATGGGGGCAGCTTCCGGCCGGTGTGACGCAGATGGACCATGCGCTCATCGTCACAGCCGGGGCGGCAAAGACTGAGCTTGTGCTGAACCTGACCAACCGCGCCAGCGTGCCGGAAAATCCCGGAGACGGCGGCACGGGAGACGGTGGTTTGGGAGATGGCGGTTCGGATGGCGCCGGTTCTGGAGGAGACGGCGGTTCGGATGGCGCTGGTTCTGGAGGAGACGGCGGTTCGGGTGCAACGAATGGATCAGAGGGAGGCGGATCAGGTGGCACAACTGCACCGGAAAATCCGGATGTGCCGGATCAGGGCGTCATTCCAGGTGTGCCCGACGCCATGCCGCCATCCGACCACACGCAGCCCGCGGCGGGGGAGGATGCCTTGTACAGCCAGGAGCAACCGGGCATTGTGCCCAGTCCGGATGCGGGCGATCCGTCTGACGCCGTGCCGCAGTCGGAGCCGGTCATTCTGCGGGATGTGCCCTCGAGCAGTGCGGACAACGGTTCCGGCGCGCCAAAAACGGGGGATACGACCATATGGCTGGCCGCGGTGGCAGTGCTGTCGGGAATTTTGCTGGCGATATTGACGCTGTATCATTTGTGGCTTGAGAGCGTGCGCAGAAGGAAGTAGCAGGGGAGGCTTTATGATATGAAAGGAAGCGGGCCGTTTCGATTCTGGTATCGTATGGTAGTACTCATTTTTGCAGGATCATCGGTGGCGCTGTTTGTCCGCGCGGCAGAGCTGCGGCGCAGCGCGGCCTTTTATGAGCGGGCGGTCGGCGCGCAGGGGCGGGAACTTTGGGACAGAGAACGCAGAACAACATTGGCACCAAAGGAGGATCGCGCTCTTGCACAGCAGGATTCGCAAGAGGGAATTGTGACATGGATACAGATCGCGGACACGCCTGTGAACTATCCGGTTATGCGCGGCGCGGACAATCAATACTACCTCGACCATCTGCCGGACGGCACCAAAAATGCGCTTGGCAGTCTGTTTCTGGACTGCCGCTGCAGCGCGGACAGCCCGCACTGGATTATCTACGGGCATAACGGGATAGGCGGAAAGATGTTCGGATCGCTGAGACACTATGTGTCGCAGGACTACTTTGCAAAGCACCCGGTACTCACCGTTGCAGTGGCGGGGGAGTGGTATGCCTGCCCCATATTTTCCGTGCGGACAGTGGAGGCGGACAGCGATGCGTACACGCTGGATTTTGCGGACGAGGATGCCCTTCGGGACTACGTGGAGCAGGCTGCAGAACAGTCTCTGTATCCGATAAGCGTCAGTTCAGAGCGCGCAGAGCGCGTGCTGACACTGTCCACCTGCACGGGATGGGGCAGCCAGCGGCTGATGATACAGGCGGTTTTTCCTGTTGACTTTTAAATCCTACAAGTGTAATATGTAGAGGAGTGGCTCGAATATTACACTTGTAGGATTTTTTAAAAGGAAGGATTTGTCATATGGAACTGTCAAAGAGAAGCAAAAGCCTGAAATATCTGGCAGCGATGACAGGCTGTGCCGCATGTCTGCTGACAGCCTGCGGCACTGCGCGGCCGGACACAGTGGATCTTGTAATTTTTGAGGAGGGGGTACTGTCCAAAAGCGCACAGAGCGGCGCAGAGTCAGATCCGGCTGCATCTGTTTTTGGCGCGTGCTATGAAAAGGCCGTGCGCGCCGGGCAGACGGACCGTCTGGAAATGACGCGCGCGATTGTCTGTGGACTTGGCGGGAGCGGTTATGTTGCAGTCGACGCCGAAAACCAGATTGACATGACAAACTCAGCGCAGGTGCTGCAGTTTTGTGATGCGGTCGACACAGGACAAATTGCGGACCTCACAATCCTACAGATTGTGAGCAGCCGGGAAGATGATTTGCTGTCCGCCGCAGCGCCAGACAGCGCTCTGACACAGGGCTTTCAGCGATATGACTTCCACACGGAAAACAGAGTGGTGGACGTGGAAAGAAGCTTTTACCGATATTGCCCGGACGGGTCATTTACAGTCGAGGACACTGTGCAGTACCGCGCAGATTTCTGGCAGTACACAAAGGAGGGCTATCTGATGCTCTCCGGCAGCTATTTTGCGCAGGATTATTACATTGTCTCGCTGACGGACGCGCCGGAGTATGCCGCATTCCGAACCGCGCCGCTGGACGCACAGTGCCGCGACGGGAACCGCAGGTATCTGCAGCCGGTCGGCTACGCGCGCAACAACCTGTTTCTGGTCAGCTGGGATGAGTCAGACTTTGGCAGTCTGGATCTCTTTGATGCGTTCGACCAGTTTTATCCTATGATATATCATCGAACATCCCCCTATGTGATCGATGAGAATCCCGGCGTGGGGGCGGTATATCAGATTCCGGAGGCGGAGTTTGAACAAGTGATTCAGACGTATCTGGCGATAGACGCCCAAACACTGCGGTCTATGGCAGCGTATTTGCCAACGGAGCGGGCGTATGTGTACAGGCCGCGGGGATTGTATGAGGCGGAGTGCTCAAGCCAGCCTTATCCCGAAGTCGTCGGCTGTGCAAAGAACGCGGACGGAACCGTCACGCTGACAGTGAACGCTGTATTTCCATATGAACATACAGCAAAGGCGTTCTCGCATGAAGTCACGGTGCGCCCGCTTGCGGACGGCGCGTTCCAGTATGTGTCCAACCGCATCGTGGACGGGACCTACGACGCGTGGTGGCGCACGGAGCGCCTGACGCAGGAGGAGTGGGAGCAGATTTACCGGGAGCAGATTTACAAAGAACAGACAGTGCAAAGGGCTGAAACCCCAGACAGCAGTGCGGGGCAGAGCGCGCAGGATCCGGATGAATCTTTGTGGTATCTTCCGCACGCGGACGACTGCCTGCTTGCGGAGACAGAAAGAAAGGATATCGAGACCGCCGTTCTGGCTGCGGCCGGGCAGGTTCGCAGCGTTTACCAGGACCTGGAGACACAGCAGGGGGCGTCCTACGCCTCAAATGTCAGAGCGTTTAGTGCCAGGCAGTGCAAACAGGTTGTGGAGCTTCTGGGAAAGGCGGGGTATACCAGCATTGCGGATGATGTCAACATGGAAAATCCCGACAAAGTGCGCAGTTTTTACGAGGCGTACACACAGGGGCGCGACGCCGTAGTGACTGTGTATAAGATACACAGCGACGGACTGATCGGCGCGGTCACATTCCTGCACCGCGCAGGCCGTCTGCAGACTTACTATGTGGGGGTCGGATGGCAGCAGGGCGGCGCGCCGTACATCAAGAACACGCTGGTGAGTGACGTGTCAGAGATGACCATGACGCCCAGAGGATATCTGATCTACACCTATCAGGACGCGATCGTCCACTCCGACGCGAGCCAGTACATGCGAATAGAGCCGCTGTCCGACAAGTGCAGGGAGCTGACCGCAAACTATATCTATGGCATCAGTTTTGCAAACTACAGCGCGTTTGTGACGGACTGGGACAGCAGCAATGTGGAGGAAATCTTAGAGCCGTGCCTGTTTGAGGACATCTATCATATTTATACCGGAAACCACATCCAGGCGGAGAATGACCGGATACCTGCCACGGAGTACGAGCAGATCATGATGACCTGCTTTCCGGTCTCAAGAGAGCAGCTGCGCAGAGCGTGCGGCTATGATGCCGGCAGTGACAGCTATCCGTACGAGATGATCTTTGCCGTTCCGCACGCCCCCTTTGGCGAAGTGGTCGATTACGCGGAACATGCGGACGGAACGCTCACGCTCACGGTGGACGGCGTGTGGATCGACTACCAAACGGACTGCGCCTTCACGAGCCGGATTCGGATACAGCCCTTTGCGGACGGGACATTTCGGTATCTGTCAAACGAGATTGTGTCCGGCAGGGAAGGGGCATTTCTGGCAGGATCTACGTGCATGAGATAAAGTTGGAGTAGGTGGCAAGCTCTGGCGGGATCGTCTCGATAAGAATCGGGTAATCCTCCAGGTTTGCCACTTTTACCATGGCAATCAGGCCGAACTTGGAACTGTCCAGCAGAAAATAGGGCTGTTTGGAATTGCTGAGCGCCAGAAGCTTGATGACGCGCTCGTTGATGTCGTGGTTTGTGATGCCGGACTGTATGCTGAAACCGCTGGCCCCGAGAAAACATTTGTTGAAATACAGGCTCTGCATGGTGCTCTCGGCGATGGGGCCGATGCACGAGTTTGTCGTCTTCTTGATGTTGCCTCCGATCATCAGGCATGGAATGTCCCTGCTGAGCAGCTGCGTGATGTGGGATATGCCGTTGGTCAGAACCGTGATATCCCTGTTTGCCAGATAGGGAATCATCAGAAATGTGGTGCTGCTGGGATCCAGAAAAATGACATCGCCGTCCTCGACGAAAGAGGCGGCCCTGCGCGCAATGATTTCCTTTGCTTCCTTGTTGAGCTCCAGCTTCGTCGAGATGGATAATTCTACTGGTTTTGGGGATAATTTAACTCCGCCGCCATGCAGAAGGATGATGGCGTGTTCCTGCTCTAATTTCGTCAGGTCCCTTCTCAGGGTGGATATGGAAATCTTTAGTTTCTCCATCAGATAGTCGATGGTAACGATTTCATTGTTGGAAAGGATATTCAGAATTGTCTCCTGGCGAACGGCGGGAATCATGATAGTATCACCTCGTATAATTGATAGTTTGGAATGGTTGGTAAATCTTTTGGAAAGCCTTTGGGCACAATAGATTTATCGTTTTTTCTATTATAACATAATGTGATATAAAAGTGAATTGAAAAAGATAAAAAGTTGACACAAATGAATTAAAATGAAATAAAGTGAATAAATTTGAGCTGAGGGCAAAGCGGTGGCGCACAGAGTGGCGCGCATTCAGGATAAAAACAGGCAGACAGCTTAAAAAATTACAAAAAAATTGTGCATTTCCGATAGGAAAGCAGGGGATTGAGGCGTGTGGATGGGCGTACAAAAACACAGAAAAACCAAAAATATCTAAATATATTCAAAAATATGTCAAAAAAGTTCAAAATATACTTGATCGACTGAGGCAAATATGATAATATAATGATTACAAAAACCAGTTGTTACATTTTTTATCAGAGAGGAAGGTATTTTATGAAGAAGAGAGGATTGGCACTGTTGATAAGCGCTGCAATGATGGCTGCTTCGCTGGTGGGCTGCGGTGGAAAGGATACCGGCACGAACAGCACAGCGGACAATACCACACAGGACAGCACTGTGCAGGCGGACGCGGAAACGCCGGCTCAGCCAGCTGACAACGGGGAAGTTGTGGAGCTGGAGTTCTGGGGATGGTGGAGTTCTGAGGCGCGCAAGCCGCATATCGAGGAGATGGTGAAAGGGTTCAACGAATCGCAGAGCAAATACCATGTGACCTATGTGGACATTCCATTTGGCGATATTTTTACGAAGAACATAGCGCAGATTGCGGCCGGAAAACCGTGTGATATCATGGCAAACAATATGGAGGAGGTCCGCTTCCGCGCAAGCCAGGGCCAGGTGGAGGCGCTCGATCCGTTCCTGACAGATGACGTGAAGGGGGCGTTCTACGATCAGTATCTGGATGCCTGCACGGGCGAGGATGGCAGCGTCTACGCACTGCCGCTCTCCGTGGACACAAGGGCGATCTACTACAACAAAGCACACTTTGCGGAGGCAGGCATCAACCCGGAGGATATCCAGACCTGGGCGGATCTCGAGGAGGCTGCGATCAAGCTGGACAAGAAGAACGGCGATACGTGGGAGAGAATTGGCTTTATCCCGGTGCTGGGCAACGGCGGCGTGGACACATGGGTGATCAACGCAAACAGTGGACACGGCTGGTTTGACGAGAACTTTGAGCCCAAGGTGAACACGGATGTCAACAAGGAGGCGTTCCAGTGGATTCGAAACCAGATTGACCGCTATGGTCAGGCAAAGTACGACGAGCTTGCGGCAGTGTTTGCCAACGGTATGCAGGACCCGTTTGCATCCGGCGTGATGTCCATGCTGGTGCATACCTCGGCATATCCATCTTCTCTGAAACAGAATGCGCCGGACCTCGACTATGGTGTGATTCCGCTTCCGGAGTTTAAGGAGGGCACAGGCCACGTCGCAAACGGCGGTGGATTTGTCCTTGAGATTCCCAAGGGAGCGAAGAATCCGGAGGGGTCCTACGAGTTTATCAAGTATGTGACAAGCAGGGAGACGCAGGATTTCCTGTCGACAAACATCGGTGATTTCTCGGCGAGAAATGACTTTGATGACTCCACAGAATTTATGTCAAAGCCTCTGAACCAGGATCTGGCAAAGTGCCTGAACGAGACATCGACGCTGGTGCTGCCAAACGAAGTAAAGGGGTATGAGACGGTTGTGAACCCGTTTATCGACGAGGGAACACTTGGCCTGAGCAACACGGACGACGCGCTCGACAAAGCACAGAAAGCGCTGGTGGACTACGTGAATAACAATAAATAAAACCTGGAAAGCCTCTTTTGACTTTTATGAAGTGAAGAGGCTTTCTTTTCAAAACAGGAAAGGAGAGTGTCAAATGTTTGGAAAACTGCTAACCAAACTGGGCGTGAAATCGCGCAAGGGGCGCGAGAGTGCATACGGGTATGTTTTCATACTGCCATGGCTGGTCGGGATTGTCTGTTTTGTGCTGGGCCCCCTTGTTTTTTCGTTCATCACCAGCTTTGCAGACTACAACATGCTCAAAGTGGATTTTATCGGTCTGGGCAATTACAAAAAAATGTTTTTTCAGGATCAACTGTTCTGGAAGGCACTGAAAAACACGCTGGTGTACTCAGTCCTCAACATTCCGCTGGTGACTGCGGGCGGTGTCATCGTGGCGGTCATTTTGAACAAGTCCATCTGGGGGCTGCGCACATTCCGCACCATCTACTATCTGCCCTCGATCATGGTGGGCGTCGGCACCTACTTCCTGTGGATGCTGCTGTTAGACCCGGCGAACGGCCTTGTCAATACCATCCTCGGCATGATTGGCATCAAGGGGCCCGCCTGGCTGACGGACCCGAACTGGACAAAACCTGCGATTATCCTCATGCATCTGTGGGGGCTGGGCGGGCAGATGCTTTTGTATCTGGCGCGGCTTCAGAGTATTCCGCAGGACTACTATGAGGCGGCGAGCCTCGACGGCGCCGGCGCATTCAAGAAGTTTACGACCATCACCGTCCCGCTGCTGTCGCCAATTATTTTTTACAATCTGACGATCGGCATTATCGGCGCGTTCCAGGTATTTCAGGAAGGTTATATCTTCTCGGGGGACGGCACCGGAAAGCCCGCCGGGTCGCTGCTGTTCTACAATCTGCATCTGTGGAACCAGGCGTTCAAGAACTTTAAGACAGGCTACGCCAACGCCATGTGCTGGTTCTTGTTTGCAATCGTGATGATACTGACCGTGTGCAACCAGAAAATATCCAAAAAATGGGTATACTATGAGGAGGGAGACAACGATGATTAAATCCAGGAAAAATAAGATTGCGGATATCGTTCTCTTTGTCATTCTGGCAGTGGGCGCCATTCTTATCCTGTTTCCGATTGCGTGGATGCTGAGCACGGCGCTCAAGTCGGCGCCGGAGGTGGCGCAGTATCCGCCGAAGCTTCTGCCGGAGAAACCCCTGTTTGAGAACTTTGCGATCGCGTGGGGAAAAGCCCCGTTCACCCGCTACACGACCAACACGCTGATCATTGTGTTCTTCACGATCATCGGAAATGTATTTGTCAACTCCTTCGTGGCATATGGTTTTGCCAAGATTGACTTTGCGGGGAAGAAGTTCCTGTTCAAGATTGTGCTCGCCACAATGATGATTCCGGGGTTTGTGACACTGGTTCCCACGTACGTCATCTTCTCGAAGCTTCACTGGGTGGACACGTATCTGCCGCTGATTGTTCCCGCCTTCTGCGGCAATGCGTTTCACATCTTTATGATGCGGCAGTTCTACCGCACCATACCCAATGAGCTGATGGAGGCGGCGCGCGTGGACGGTGCGGGGCACTTTTATATCTGGGGCAGGCTGATGATGCCGCTCGTGAAGCCGGTCATGGCCACGGTGGCGCTCATCTCGTTCAAGGGCGCGTGGAGTGATTTCCAGGGTTTGTGACACTGGTTCCCACGTACGTCATCTTCTCGAAGCTTCACTGGGTGGACACGTATCTGCCGCTGATTGTTCCCGCCTTCTGCGGCAATGCGTTTCACATCTTTATGATGCGGCAGTTCTACCGCACCATACCCAATGAGCTGATGGAGGCGGCGCGCGTGGACGGTGCGGGGCACTTTTATATCTGGGGCAGGCTGATGATGCCGCTCGTGAAGCCGGTCATGGCCACGGTGGCGCTCATCTCGTTCAAGGGCGCGTGGAGTGATTTCCAGGGTCCGCTGCTCTATCTGAGCGACAAGAGCAAGTACACGATTCAGCTCGGACTGCAGGTGTTTAAAGGACAGGGATACACAGAGTGGAACTATCTGATGGCGGTGTCCTTCCTGTCCATGATTCCGATTCTCGTGCTGTTCTTCTGCTTCCAGAATTACTTTATCGAGGGTATGAACGTGGGCGGCGCAGTGAAATAATATGTTTGGTGAATGGAGAGAACTATGGAAAGAGCAATGGATAAAACAGGCGGTCACAAGACTGTCGGCATCATTCATACGACGCCGGCGACCATAGCCGGCCTGACGGCGCTGGCAGGCGAAGTCCTGGGCAGCGGGGTAAAGATCGTGAACATATTGGACGACTCGATTCTGCCGGATATGATGGCGGAGCGGGATGTGGAGTTTGTGCGCACAAGATGGATTTCCTATGCGCGCAACCTGGAGCGGCTTGGCGTGAGCGCGGTTCTGTCCGCGTGCTCCACGGTCGGGGAGTTCGCCGAGGAGGCCGACGGATGCCTGGGGATTCCGGTGTGCCGCATCGACGAGGCGATGGCGGAGCGCGCGGTGGAGCAGGGCGCGGTGGTCAGTGTGTTTGCGACGCTGCGATCCACGCTGAATCCCACGGTGCGCCTGGTGGAGCGCAAAGCGCGGGCGGCGGGGCGCGGGATGACGGTCAACACCGTGCTGGTGGAAGGGGCTTACGATGCCCTGATGCGCGGGGACAAAGAGACGCACGACCAGAAAATCATGGAGGCGGTCAACGCATATCTGGCGGAGTCAGATGTCATTTTGCTGGCGCAGGCTTCCATGGCGTCTGCGATATCGGACGCGTGCGGGGCGCGCGGGGAAATTCTCACGAGTCCGCGGCTTGGGATGGAGCGTCTGCGCAGGCTTTTATATGAAGATGGTGCGGGTGTATGAGGACTGTCATCGCAGTTGATGTGGGGACGACCCACATCAAGTCCATGCTGTTTCGCGCGGACGGCACGGTTGTGGCAGAACAGAGGGCACAGACACCGATCGAACAGACGCGGGAGGGCAGCGTGTACCGCCCACGCGCCATATGGGATATCACAAGGCGGCAGCTTCTGACGCTGGCGGAGCGCGCACAGGGAACCTGCGCCGGAATCAGCATTACGGGGATGGCGGAGGCGGGACTGATAGTCAACCGGAAAACGGGCGTGGAGGAGAGCGACATCATACCGTGGTTTGACCGGAGGACAACCGCGCTGGCAGGGCTGCAGGGCGCGGACGGGGAGCGGCAGGTCTTTGCAAAAACAGGGCTGCGCGACAGCTTTAAATACGGCATCTACAAGTTTTTGTGGCTGCTGGGACGCCCGGGGACGGATCGGGAACAGGCCGTGTGGCTGTCCATGTGCGATTACATTTTGTACAGACTGACCGGCAGGTTTGCCACCGACCCTGGCTTTGCGGCGCGCACGTATGTCTACGATATCGTAAAGGGCTGCTGGGACGATGAAAGAATACAGAAATACGGGTTGAGCAGGGACAATTTTCCGGAAGTGCTCGCCTCCGGGGAGACGGCCGGTGTCTGGCGGGAGCGGGGCATTCCGGCTGCGATTGCGGGGCATGACCATGTCTGTGCGGCATTTGGGATGCTTGCGGAGCACGCGGACGCAGTCTGCGACAGCGCGGGGACTTCGGAGACCTACATCGGACGGCTAAGTGCTCTGGACGGGCGGATGAACATGGACGACGGATTGCTCTACGGCCCGTTTGTGGACGGCGGCGGATTTTTTATGGCAAACGTGCCCTCCTCCGGGCACTCGGTGGAGTGGTTTCGAAAGAAAGTGCAGGATGTGCCGTTTGACTATGACAGAATGAATGAACAGCTGCTGGCGGCGGACAGGCGGCCCACGGGAATCCTGTACTATCCCTATCTGACCGGAATGGGCAGCCCCTTTTATGACAGCGGCTGCGCCGGGGCGCTGATTGGCCTGCGGGAAGCTCACGACTGCTACGCCATACTGCGGGGAATCATGGAGGGCATACAGTACCAGGCGGCGTGGCTGCTTGACATCTGCCGGGAAAAACTTTCGGTCGAGGCGCGGTATCTGGTCTGCGCCGGCGGCGCGGTCAACAACCGGGCGCTGATGCAGCTCAAAGCGGATGTTCTGGGCATTGCGGTCCACATTCCAACAGTCGGGGAGGCGACCCTGGCAGGCGCCGCGGCACTCCTGATCAAACGCCAGTTTGGCGAGGCGGCATCCCAACAGTTTCTGCAGACTGCATTTTCCTGCAAGGAATGTTTTGAGCCGGATGAGGGCCTGCACAGACAGTACAAAGAGATACAGACATGCAGATTCCGGCCGCTGACAGCGTTTCTTGGAAGGAATCTTGAGATAGAAAAATGAGAGGAAAAAATATGACAAAGATACAGAATCTGACAACTATTTTACACCATGCGGCAGAGAACGGGTATGCGGTAGGGTCCTTTTCCGCGCGTTACACAAAGTTGATTCTGCCGATTATCCAGGCGGCAATAAACACCAGTTCACCGGTGATTGTACAGCTGTCCGAGAAGGAGATTATACGGCACAAGGTCAGTGCAGAGGCGTTTGCCAAAGAGTTTTACCGGGTGGTTGAACAACTGCAGCCGCAGGTTCCCATAGCGCTTCATCTGGATCACACCAGGACGCTTGAGACGATAAAGGCGGCTATGGATGCCGGATTCACATCCGTGATGATCGATGCTTCCGAGATGGATTTTGACGACAATGTGGCGCTGACGCGCCAGGTGGTGGAGCTGGCGCACGAAAGAGGCGTCACGGTGGAGGCCGAGCTTGGCAAGATTGGAACGACCGATTTTGTGGAGACGGATCACGACGAGGAGATGTACACGGTTCCCGGCGAGGCGAAAGCGTTCTGCGAACAGACGGATGTGGACTGCCTTGCCGTCTCGGTGGGAACGGCCCACGGCGTGTACACGGTCCGGCAGCCGAGCATTGATTTCGGGCGGCTTGAGGACATCAATCGTCTGACGGCGACACCGCTTGTGCTGCACGGCGGGTCCGGCGTGCCAAGCGAGATGGTTGTAAGGGCGGCGGCGCTTTCGTCCGGCGGTGTGAGCAAGGTGAATATCGCGACGGACTTAGAGCTTGAGATGCTGGCGGTGGTCGGGCGGACCGGGCATCTGACGGAGGAGGAGTTCAATACATATTCCGGAGATATCATTGAGAAATCCAGAAATGCAGTGCGGCTTTTGGTGGAGGACAAGATGAACAACTATCTCAGGAGCAGCAACAGGGCATAGAGCACAGTAAAATTCACGAAAGGCAGGGGTAGTGTTATGAGAGATAAGAAGCTGCACATGATCGGGAACGCGCATATGGACCCGGTATGGCTCTGGAACTGGCAGGAGGGGTTTCAGGAAGTGAAGGCGACCTTCCGATCGGCGCTCGACCGGATGAACGAGGATGAGAATTTCATCTTTACATGCAGTTCTGCGGCATTTTATGAGTGGGTGGAGCAGAACAACCCGCAGATGTTCGCGGAGATACAAAAGCGCGTTGCGCAGGGGCGCTGGGAGATTGTCGGGGGATGGTGGATACAGCCCGACTGCAATATCCCGTCAGGGGAGTCTTTCGTGAGGCAGGGGCTCTACGGGCAGCGCTATTTCAAGGAGAAGTTTCACACGCTTGCGACGACGGGGTACAATGTGGACAGCTTCGGACACAATGGCAATCTGCCCCAGATTTTGAAAAAGAGCGGCCTGGACAACTATGTGTTTATGCGCCCTATGCCGCTGGAAAAGGGGCTGCCGGGACGCACCTTCTGGTGGAAGTCCATGGACGGATCCCAGGTGATGACGTACCGCATTCCCTACGAGTACTGCTCCTGGGGAAAGGATCTTGAGAAGTACACCGAGCGCCTCAAGTGCGAGCTGGAGGACGGCGAGGACGAGCTGATGATGTTCTACGGCGTCGGCAATCACGGCGGAGGTCCCACGAAGGAGAACATTCAGAGCATCTATGCGCTGAACGACAGACAGGACATGCCGGTTATGGAGATGGGAACCACGGAGCTCTTTTTTGGGAATGTGCGCCAGAACGGCAGGGAGTATCCCACATATATCGGGGATCTGCAGCACCATGCGAGCGGCTGCTACAGTGTGCACTCGAAAGTGAAGCGGGAGAACAGGCGGGCGGAGGACAAGCTGGTTCAGGCGGAGATGTGGAGCGCAGTCGCCAGCACCGTCGAGGGGCAGCCGTATCCGCAGGATTTCATAAAGGCGTGGAAAGGCGTGCTCTTTAACCAGTTTCACGATATTCTGGCGGGGACGAGCATTCCCTCTGCGTACGATGACGCCTCATACCTCTACGGGCAGGCGATGGCGGTGGGACAGACCAATCTAAACTTCGCGGTGCAGGCGATCTCCTGGGACATCGATATTGAGGAAGATGTGACGATGAAGCCGATCGTGGTGTTCAACTCCCACGCTTGGAGCGGTAAAATGGTGATCGATCTCGAGGTGCGGGGGCTGTCCGACGATAATTTCAAGCTCACCGACGCGGCCGGCAGCAGCATTGCGGCGCAGAGAATCCAGTCTGAGGCGACGGTGAACGGACAGTCCAGACTGTTGTTTGTGGCGGAGCTTCCGAGCATGGGCTACGAGGTGTTCCGGCTCTATCTCAAGGTGGAGGACGCACCGCGGTTTGCCCCTGTGAAGGTGACGGACACGACTCTGGAAAATGAGCGTTACCGGATTTTGTTTGACGAGGCGACCGGGTACATGGCAAGCCTGTACGACAAGAAGGCGGGGCTGGAAGTGCTGCGCAGGGAAGGTGCAAGGCTGGCAGTCATACAGGACCAGTCCGACACATGGTCACACAATATATTTAAGTTTGACACGCAGCTCGGGGACATGAAGGCCGTTCGTCGAACTGTCCTCGAGGATGGCCCTGTGCGATCTGCGATCCGCATAAAATACAAGTACAATACCTCCTGTGTGGTGCAGGATTTCCGCCTGTACAGGGATCTGGACTATGTGGAGGTCCGGGTGCGGGTCGACTGGCGAGAGCCGCAGACAATGCTCAAGATAAAGTATCCTGTGAATTTTAATTTCCGCAAGCCCACCTACGAGATTCCGTACGGATATCTCGAAAAGAGCGCAAACGGCGAGGAGGAACCCGGACAGACCTGGTTTGATTTCTCGGGGGAGCACTTTCAAAAGGGTGTGATGTACGGTCTGGCGATCGCCAACAATGCAAAGTACAGCTACAGCTTCGACGTGGACGAGATGAATCTGACCGTGCTCAAAAATTCCGTGTATGCCCACCATGATCCGAAAAAGCTCGAGGAGGGCGTGGAGTACGAGTTTGTGGACGACGGAATCCAGGAATTTTCGTATCTGCTGCTTCCACACGAGGGCGGCTGGAAGGATTCAAAGATTGTGAGACACGCCAGGGAACTGAATGTGAAGCCGGTCACAGTGATTGAGACCTTCCACAAAGGTAGCCTTCCAGCGAGAAACTCGTTTCTATCTATGGAGAGCAGCCATATTGTCATCAGTGCCATGAAGGAGGCGGAGGACGGGGACGGCGTGATTGTGCGCGCGTATGAGACGAAGCGCCAGAGCGGAGAGGCCGTGCTGAGGGCGCCGTTCTTAGGCAGGGAGGAAACGCTTGTGTTCGCGCCGTGTGAGATTAAGACAGTGAAGATTCCGTATGACCGCAGCGCGCCTGTGACAGAAGTGAATCTGTTGGAAATGTGAGGGGAAAATTCATGCCATATACAGTAGTGATAGCAGATGATGTGACGGGGGCAAACGACATTGGGATCATGTACGCGGGGGCCGGGCTGGACACGTATGTGTACAGCCTCGGCGCTGACAGCGCGCAGTCGTACCGGCAGTGTGATGTCCTTGTGGTGGACACGGACTCCCGGTTTGATGCGCGCAGCACGGCCTACCGGAAGGTGTATGAGGCGCTTCTCAAAATCCCGCGCGAGGGCGTCAGACAGTATGTCAACAAGCAGTGTTCGGTGTTTCGCGGAAATATCGGGGCGGAGTTCGACGCCATGCTCGACGCGCTCTCGGAGGAGTTTGCCGTGGTGGTGCTCGGATTTCCCGACAACGGGAGAACCACAGTGGACGGCATCCACTACGTGTTTGGAACGCCGCTTGCACAGTCGCAGTTTTCCAGGGATCCCGTACATCCCATGACCAGATCCAGCCTCCGGGAGATTTTGCAGGAGCAGACGCAGCGGAAGGTGGGATGCATCAGCTTTTCTGTGTACGACAAAGGACAAGAGGCGCTGGAAGAGGCGCTGGCGGACGCGCGGACCAGGATGAATTACTGCATCATGGACGTGCGGGACAATGCGGATTTGCAGCTGCTGGCCGCAGTGCTGCAAGATGAGAAAGTGATCTGCGGAAGCTCCGCTCTGTCGAAGTATCTTGCACAGATCCACGCGCAGAAGGAGGCGCGCCCCGGCGCAAAAAAACTGGTACACAAAGCGCAGAAAGTACTGTGCACCGCAGGCAGCCTGACGCCGCAGACCGCCGGTCAGACAGACTATATCAGGGAGCGTGGATTTCCGGTGATTACGCTCGATACCACGCAGCTGTTTGAGGAGCGGCAGCGGCAGGCGGAGTGCGCGCGCATTTTCTGGGAGATCGCGGCGGCGTATGAGACGGGGGACTTTGTCATGGTCCACTCGGCGAATCGGCCAAAGCAGGTCGCAGAGACGAAGGCGTTAGCTGGCAGCTGCGGAATCGGCAACACCGAAGTGTCCACCATGGTGTCCGGCATACTCTCGGAGATTGCGTGCAGGACGATTGAGACGTACAGCCTGCGCCGGATCATCGTGTGCGGGGGAGACACTTCCGCGGCGCTCTGCGCGCGCCTTGGAGTCAGGGGAATGAAGGTGCTCTCCGAGATCGAGGCCGGTCTGCCCATCTGCGAGAGCGTGGACAAGCCGCATTACCGCATGGTGCTCAAGTCGGGAAGTTTCGGCAGCAGAGAGTTTATCGAGAAAGCAAGAGAAAAACTATGTATGGAGGAAGAGTGAGATGCAGAAAAAAGCGGTGGTACTGGAACACGTGGAGCATTTGATTGCGCGCTATGCGCAGCTTGCGCCGTGCAGGGAGGTCATCCTTGCGGCTTACGGGCTGTTAAAGTCCTGCTATGATGCGGGAGGAATGCTTCTTGTCTGCGGAAACGGAGGCAGCGGCGCGGACGCGGAGCACATCGTGGGGGAGCTGATGAAGGAGTTTGCAAAAAAGCGCCCGCTTCCCGCAGAGGAGCAGCAGCGCCTGAGAGATTTGTCCGCGCAGCTGTCCTGGCAGGACGGGGAGCTTCTCGCAGCGCATCTGCAGGGGGCGCTTCCTGCGGTGACGCTGACCAGCAACATAGCGCTCTCCACCGCGTACGCAAACGATGCGGTGCCAGAGCTTGCCTTTGCACAGCAGGTGTACGGGTACGGCAGAGCGGAGAACGTACTGCTTGGCATCAGTACGTCCGGCAATTCACAAAATGTGCTCTGTGCGCTGATGACAGCCAAGTTAAAGGGGATGAAAACCGTCGGTCTGACAGGTGCAGACGGCGGAAAAATGAGAGCGTTGTGTGATGTCTGCATCTGTGTTCCGGCGTCCTTCACACCGGATATCCAGGAGCTGCATCTCCCCGTATACCACTGTCTGTGCAGAATGCTCGAGGAGGCGTATTTCGGATGAACTATATAGCAGGAATTGACATTGGCGGCACCAAGTGTGCGGTCAGTATAGGAGTGCTCAGTAAGGAGCCGTTCTCGTGCGAGATTCTCTACAAAGAAAAGTTTCCCACGCCCGCAGACCCCGGGCAGGCGGTGGACAGGCTGACAGGAACGCTGCGGCGGATGCTGTCCGCGCACGCGCAAGTCACGCTCTCGTCGGTCGGCATAAGCTGCGGCGGCCCGCTTGACTCCGCAAAAGGGCTTATACAGAGTCCGCCCAATCTGCCGGGCTGGGACAACATCGCGATCACAGCGCCTTTTGAGCGTGCGTTCGGCGTGCCTGCGGCGCTGCTAAATGACGCCAACGCCTGCGCGCTCGCAGAGTGGCTTTGGGGAGCCGGCAGAGGCGCGCGCAACATGGTGTTTCTCACGTTCGGCACAGGACTCGGAGCGGGTCTGATACTCGACGGCAGGCTCTACACCGGGACGAATGACATGGCCGGCGAGGTCGGCCATGTGCGCCTGGAGGAGGACGGGCCAACAGGGTATGGCAAGGCGGGTTCCTTTGAGGGATTTTGCAGCGGCGGGGGAATCGCGCGCTATGCGGTTCCCCTTGTCAGGGACTGGCTCGCCCAGGGCAAGACGACGGACATTCTGCAGGAGGGGCAAAATCTCCTAGCGCTCACCGCGGCGGATATCGGGCGCGCCGCGGCACAGGGGGACCCGCTGGCAGTTTCCATCCTGGAGGATACAGGGCGCAGGCTGGGCAAGGGCCTGGCAATGCTGATAGACATCCTCAATCCGGAGCGGATTGTGATCGGGAGTATTTTTCTCAGGCAGGAGTCTGTCTTGCGAAAGCCCATGGAGGAGGTCATTGCGCGCGAGGCGCTTGCCGGCGCGGGGCGCGTGTGCAGGATTGTGCCCGCGGGGCTGGGGGAACAGCTCGGCGACTACGCGGCGCTGTCCGTGGCAGGAAATCTGCTGCTACATGCAGAAGGCTTTTAAAAAGAGGGAGGTAAGAGACAAAATGAAGGTGAAAGACCCCCATTTTATACTGGAAAAAATACGAAAATATCTGGATGAGGATATCAGGCCCTCAAGATACCGCCGCGTGGTGGAACTGGAGAGCTGGAAGTACCTGGAAACATCCATGGACGATCGGATAGACACGGCATACGCGCCGGATTACGACGACAGCAGCTGGGCGGACTTTCGGCTGTGGGATACCTGGGGCGGCTATGATAAGGTGGCCTGGTTCCGCGCGGCTGTCAGGATTCCTGACGCGTTCAGAACGCTTCAGACAAAGGCGTGCCAAATCGCGCTGCGCTTTCTGGTCGGCCCCAGGGACGGGGGCGGCTCCACAGCGGAGACACTGCTCTACATTGACGGAAATCCGGTGCAGGGAATTGACATCTGGCATGAGGAGGCGCTGCTCGACAAATCCGTCACGGAAAAGGGCGTGATCCAGATTGCGCTCAAGGCGTGGAGCGGCGTGCTCGAGGCGCCCAGGCACCGCACATTTCAGCTGGCGCAGCTGATTGCGCTGGACAGCCGGGTGGAGCGGTTTTACCACACGGCGGACACACTGCTGCGCTGCTGTCTGCTTCTGGACGAGAATGACCTGCGCCGAATCCGCCTGACGCGGCTGCTCAACGATACGTTCAGACGGGTAAATTTTCTGAATTTCAGGGAAGAGGAGTACTATGAGTCAGTGTACGGGGCGCTTTCCTATATCGAGGATGCGCTCGGAGAGCTTGCAAAGACAAAGGAGATTAAGCCTGTCGTTTACGGCGTGGGACATTCGCATATCGACATGGCGTGGCTGTGGCGTCTGTGTGCCACGCGGGAGAAGGCGTCGAGAACGTTCTCCACGGTTCTGAACCTGATGCGGCAGTATCCCGAGTACCGTTACATGCACTCCTCCCCGCAGCTGTACAAGTTTCTCAAGGAGGATTACCCGGACATCTATGCGCAGGTCCGCCAAAAGATACAGGAGGGGGCATGGGAGATCACGGGCGGTATGTGGGTGGAGCCGGACACCAACATTCCATCAGGGGAATCGCTTGTCAGGCAGTTTGTGTATGGAAAGCGCTTTATCCGCGCGGAGTTTGGCAGGGAGACGACGCTGGTGTGGCTGCCGGATGTGTTTGGATACTCGGCCGCGCTGCCGCAGATTATGAAAAAGTCCGGCATGAAGTACTTTATGACGACGAAAATCAGCTGGAACCAGTACAACCAGTTTCCCTATGACACGTTCTGGTGGAAAGGCATTGACGGCACAGAGGTGTTCACCCACTTTATCACCACGCCGGAGGACGGATCGTGGTTTTACACCTACAACGGGCACATGGACCCGGAGGAGGTGGCCGGCGTGTGGAACAATTACAAGGACAAGGACAAGAACGATGCGCTTCTGATCGCGTATGGCTGGGGCGACGGCGGAGGCGGTCCCACGCGGGAGATGCTCGAACAGAGCCGCGTGATGAGAAATATTCCGGGCATTCCCGAAGTGAGGCTGACGACGGCGGAGGAGTACTTCGGGCATATCTATGACAAGGTGGATCACAGCGCGCTGGGCAGGTGGGAGGGAGAGCTCTACTTCGAGCTGCACCGCGGCACATACACCTCCCAGGCTGCAAACAAGCGCTACAACAGGAAGGTGGAAATCCTGCTGCACAACGTGGAGTTTCTCTGCGTCCTTGCTGCATTGCAGCAAAGTGCTGCACTTCAGGAAAGCGCGTATCCCAAGGCGGCTCTGGATGCTTTGTGGGAGCGCGTGCTCCTGAACCAGTTTCACGATATTCTGCCCGGCTCCTCCATCCGCCAGGTGTACGAGGACACCACGGCGGACTATGAGCACATCACGCAAAAGGGCGGGGAGCTTTTGTCCGGTGCGCTGTCCGGGCTTGCAGGCGCTGTCCGCGTCGCGCAGGACTGCGTTCTCGTGTACAACACGACAGGGTATGAGCGCTCGGACTATGTGCTCATTCCATACAGCGACAGGGTGAAGAGCGGCACGGCGTTTGTCAGTAAAGACAGAGTGCTGCCGTGCCAGGAGACGGAGCAGGGCGCGCTCGTGTACGTGGAGAAGATTCCGGCGTACGGCTATCGCAGCATAGACATCCGGCAGGGTGCGGCGGTGAACGGCGGGGACATGACAATCGGGCCGGACGGCGCAGAAAACCGTTTTTACCGGCTGAGGCTGAACGACAACGGCGAGATTGCGTATCTCTACGACAAAGAAAATGACAGGACTGTCAGCTGCGGGCAGCCCATGAATGTATTTACCGCTTACGAGGACAAGCCCCAGCGGTTCGACGCCTGGGATGTGGATGTCTACTACAGGGAAAAGCCATATCAGAAATTTGCGCTGGCATCCAGCGAGGTTGTCGAGAACGGCAGCGCGCGTGCGGTGCTCCGCCAGGTGTGGACTTTTAACCAGTCGACGCTGACACAGGACATGATACTCTATGCGGATTCAAGGCGCATTGATTTTCAGACCACGGTGGACTGGAAGGAGAAGCAGGTATTTTTGAAAGTGTATTTCCCGGTTGCCATCCACAGCGACGAGGCGGCGTACGATATCCAGTTTGGCAGCATCCGGCGCCCGACGCACACCAACAACGAGTGGGATTTTGCGCGGTTTGAAGTGCCGGGACACAAGTGGGCAGACCTGTCGGAGGGCGGCTATGGAACCGCGCTGCTCAACGACTGCAAGTACGGCTGGGACATCCACGAAAATGTTATCGGACTATCTCTGATCAAGTCCGCAGTGCGCCCGGACGAGACTGCGGACCGGAGAACGCACGTGTTCACCTACGCGCTCTATCCCCACAGCGGGAATCTTTCCGGCAGTGATGTCGAGCGGATGGCGTACAGTCTCAACATGCCGCTGCTTGCGATCGAGAGGGCCGGGGAACCGGGCGGGGCGGCCTGCGCGGAGTTCAGTCTGGTGCACACGGACTGCAGCCATGTGATGATTGAGACCATCAAGCAGTCGGAGGACGGGCAGGCGGTTACAGTGCGCCTGTACGAGTACCGCAACCAGTCGGAGAACCGCGTTGGCCTGCATTTTGCGTACCCGGTAAGAAGCGTGGCGGAGACAAATCTCTGCGAGGAGGGCCAAACGCCGGTTGCGGTGGAGGACAACCAGATTTATTTTGCAGTCGGCGCATTTGAGATAAAAACATTTCAGGTATATT